>JAXDHK010000026.1:0-7571 GCA_034664545.1 Solirubrobacteraceae bacterium | reverse complement strand
CTCGCTCGCGACGGCGCTTGTTGAGCCCTCCGATGGTCTTGGCCAGCGTCGCTCCGCCGAGCCCGAGGACGATGAGGACGATCACGAGCAGTTCAAATCCGGTCATGGGCTCCTCCTGGGGGCGATGAGTCCCGGCTCGCGCCGGGCGAGCCGACCTGCTCCCAGGCTCTACCCGCTCACCCCGTCCGTCAAGCGTCGGCGCCGCCGCCGATCTCGCCGCTCCGACGCCCGGCCAGGCGCGGCGGGCGCCGCAACTTCCCCGGGCAGGACGCGTTGTGACCGTCGTGAGGTCACGCGACGAAAGGCCTGTGATGCGACGTCTCCTTCTTGCCCTGGTCACCGCCGGACTCCTGGTGATGGGCGCCGTGCTCACGGCGCCCGCCGGTGCGCTCGCCGTCACCGCCCCGGTGGTGGCCACCCTCGGCGCCACCTCGATCACCCCGACCACGGCCACCCTCTCGGGCACGGTCAACCCGGTCGGACAGGCCACGACCTACGTCTTCGAGTACGGAACCACCACCGCCTACGGCCAGCAGACCACCCCGGCCCAGGGCGCTGGCGCCGGCCTCACCGACGTCCCGGCCACCGCCACCCTGACCGGCCTCACCCCGGCGACGACGTATCACTTCCGGGTCAGCGCGACCAACGCGTCGGGGACGACGCCCGGCAACGACCAGAGCTTCACGACGACGGGCGGCCCGTCCGCCCAGACCGGGGCGGCGGCGGCGATAGCGCCGACCACGGCCACCCTCCTCGGGACGGTCAGCCCCGGGGGCGCGGCCGCCACCTACTCCTTCCAGTACGGGACGACGATCGCCTACGGCCAGCAGACCCCGGCCCAGCCGGCCGGCTCGGGGACGGCCGACGTCCCGGCGCTCGCCGTGATCACCGGTCTCTCCCCGGCCACGGTCTACCACTACCGGGTGACCGCGACCAATCCGGCGGCCAGCGTTCCCGGCGCCGACCAGACCTTCGTCACCTCCGGCGCCGCCGGCCCGAGCACCCTCGGGGTGACGGTCAATCCGGCCGGCGGGAACAACGACGTCGTGACGACGTTGACCCTCGGCAGCGATGCGGCCGGCGATCCCGGCGGACAGGCGGCGTTCGTCGCCGAGGCGTTCTCGTCCGAGTTCGCCAACCAGCTCGCCTCGTTCGGCAACTGCGCCGCCGCCAGCTTCAACAACGCCCAGGGCCCGACCGCGGCGAACTGCCCCGATCGGTCCTCGATCGTCGGCACCGCCAGCCTCACCACCCGCAACCAGGCCAACGCCGAGGCCAAGAGCGACCAGGGCTTCCTGGTCAAGACGGCCGATAACCGGATCGTCCTCTGGTGGCACATGCCGGCGGCCGGGGGCGCCCCCGAGAGCTTCGGCCAGGCCCTGGGCGTGGTCAGCCAGGAGACCGGGGTCTACGGCCCGGTGGTGAGCTACGACCTCACCGGCCTCCCGGCCGGCTCCCGGGTCAAGCAGCTCGCCCTCACCTACCAGCGCAACGCCGCCACCGGCAAGGCGCCCTTCGCCGCCTCGACCTGTCCGGCCGGCTCCTGGCGCTTCCAGGCCCGGATCGTCTACCAGGCGGGGGTCGCCTCCGAGGTCCCGACGACGACCGTCGCCTGCGGGACGGCCGCGCTCCCGGCCGCCCCCCAGCCGTCGAAGCTCGCCCTCTCCCGGGCGACGATCAGCCGGGCCGACCGGGTCATCGACATCCTCGCCCCGATCACCCGGCGGGCCTCGGGCAACGTCAGCATCGACCTCTACGCCGCCGGCCAGCATTCAGCCTGGACCGCCCCGATCGACTCGGTCGACGGCCGGATCCGCAATCGCCACACGATTCCCGCCGCCCAGGCCAACAAGGGCACCGGCATCCTGACCATCCGCTACGCCGGCGACGCCGACACCCGCCCCCAGGTCGTCCGCCTCCGGGCGGCAAACGTCCCGGCCAACCTCGACGCCAGCCGGCCGACCTACACCGGCGGGCACCTCAGGGCCCACGGCACCGTGTCCTCGGCGGCGCACGGGGTGGTCCGTGTCCAGCTCGAGTACTACTCGGCCGGCAAGACGACGACGCTCGAGCTGTTCGCGACCATCTCGAACGGGACCTGGACCCTCGACACCGCCCTCACCGCCGACCAGCAGGCGGCGATCGCCAAGCGGCAGGGGACGGTCGAGTCCTACATCCTGTTCACCGGCTACCTCCCCCGGCAGATGCGCGGAGAGATGATCGCCTTCCAGGTGCTCGGAGCTCCCTAGCCCGAGCACGCGACGGCCGGAGCCGGGCGCCGAGACCGAGCTCGCATCGCGCGGGCTCGGTCTCCGCCGGCGTCCTTGGGGGGCCGGAGTCCGCCGGGCGGCGTCAGCTCAACGCTCGACCATCACCGAAGTCGCCTTCAGGATCACCTGAGCGTCATCGCCCGCCCGGAGGTCGAGCTGCTCGACCGCCTCCCGGGTGACCACGGCGACGACCCGGGCCGGCTCGGTCGTGTCGAGCACGATCCGGGCGAGGAATCCCTCGACCTCGACCGAGACGACCCGGGCGGGCAGCCGGTTGCGGGCGCTGATCACGTGGGGGGTCGCCCCCCGGAGGCGGTCGACCTCGGAGGCGGCCACTACCCGGTGGTTGCGGGCGTCGCGCGTCACGGCGATCCGGCCCTGGCGGTCCCACCGGCGGATCGTGTCGACGCTGACCCCGAGCGCCCGGGCCGCGGCGCCGATCGGATAGGTGTCCTCCTGGCCAGCCATCGCTCTACTCTTGCACACCTGCTGTATAGGCATCCGGGTGACTCTGCCGTATGCACCGGCGAAGCGTGCCTAGATGAGCTAGGCTGACGGAATGGAAAACGATCGCCAGACGAGGGAGCGCATGACCTCCGAGACAGAAAGCAGCGTCCTGGAATCGCTCCTCATGACGAGGTCGCTCGGCGATCCCGAGCTGATCGCCCTGAGCGACGCGGCCCCCGACTACCCGATCCTCCCCGACGTCAGCGTCCTGAAGATCGGCGGCCAGAGCCTGATGGACCGCGGCCGAGCGGCGATTCATCCGATCGTCGAGGAGCTCGTCGCCGTCAAGCGGAGCCATCCGATCCTGATCGGGACCGGGGGAGGGACCCGCGCCCGTCACGCCTACGCCCTGGCCGCCGAGCTCGGGCTCCCGACCGGGGTCCTCACCGACGTCGGGGCGGCCGTGGCCGGCCAGAACGCCCAGATGCTCGGCTACCTCATGGCCCGTCACGGCGTCCCGGTCGTCGGCGGCTCGGCCTTCGGGGCGCTCGCCCTCTACCTCGCCGAGTGCGGGGCGGCGATCTTCGCCGGCATGCCGCCGTACGACATGTGGCAGCCGGTGCCGACCGAGGGAGTGATCCCGCCCTACCGGACCGACGCCGGCTGCTACCTGGTCGCCGAGGTCTACGGGGCCCGGAGCATGATCTTCGTCAAGGACGAGGACGGGCTCTACACGGCGAACCCGAAGACCGACGACTCGGCCGAGCTGATCCCCGAGATCACGGTCGACGAGCTGATCGCCCTCGACCTCCCCGACCTGATCATCGAGCGACCGGTGCTCGAGCTCATGCGCCACGCCCGCCACGTCAGGTCGGTCCAGGTCATCAACGGCCTGCGCCCCGGACTGATCGCCCGGGCGCTCCGGGGCGAGCACGTCGGCACGATCATCTCGGCGGCGGCATGACCCCGGCCGAGCGAAACCCGAAGGAGACTGCGATGAGGCTCCCCGACCCGACCTTCACGACCAAGGACGTCCCGTCGGCGCTCGTGCGCCAGACCCTCCTCGATCGGGAGCTCGTCCGCCCGATCGACCGCCCGGTGGTCCGCCTCCTCCCGTGGCTGAACGTCGTCGCCATCGGCGGACGCTCGATCATCGACCGGGGGAGTCAGGCCGTCCAGCCGGTCGTCGACGAGCTCCGGGCAGCGCTGGCCGAGCATCGCGTGCTGATCCTCACCGGGCCCGGCATCCGGGCTCGCCACGTTCTCGGGGTCGGCCTCGACCTCGGCCTCCCGACGGGCGTCCTCGCCGCCCTGATGTCGACCGAGGCCGAGCAGAACGGGCACCTGATCGCCGCGCTCCTCGCCGAGGACGGCGTCTCGTACCTCCCGCACGCCGTCGTCGCCCACCAGCTCGCCGTCCACCTCTCGGCGAGCCGGGCCGCCGTGTCCAACGGGTTCCCGCCCTACGAGCTCTACGAATTCCCCCCGCCGATCGGGAAGATCCCCCCGCACCGGACCGACGCCGGGACCTTCCTCCTGGCCGACGCCTACGGGGCGGCCCGGACGATCTACGTCAAGGACGTCGACGGGGTGTTCACGACCGATCCGGCCCAGGCCGGCGGCGACGCTCCGGAGCTGATCCCGAGTGTCGGCGCCGCCGAGCTCCTGGCCATGGATCTCAAGTCCCTCCCGATCGACGCCCTCGTCCTCGAGCTGATGGGCAAGGCCAAGAACGTGCGCGAGATTCAGATCGTCAACGGCCTGCGGCCGGGGAACATCGCCAAGGCCCTGGCCGGGGTGCACGTCGGGACGATCATCCGGGCCGACTGACCCGATCGGGGTCGCCTCCGGAGATCGGTAGGCTCCGCGTCGTGCCGGGGACGACCGGAAGCGAGCGGGTCCAGACCCCCGACGGGGAGATGGGCGCCCATCTCGTCCTCCCGGCGACCGGATCCGGCCCCGGGGTGCTCCTGCTCCAGGAGATCTTCGGCGTCGGCCCGTACATCAAGGCGGTGGCCGACCGGCTCGGAGAGCTCGGCTACGTCGTGCTCGCCCCCGACCTCTACTGGCGGACCGAGCCGGGGCTCGTCCTCGACCACGACCAGGCGGGCATGGCCCTGGCGATGGCGGCCGGGCAGCGCCTCGACCGCGACGACGCCGTCGCCGACGCCGTGGCCGCCCTCGGGCATCTCCGGAGGCTCCCGGCGGTGGCCGGCCGGGTCGGCGTCCTCGGCTTCTGCCTGGGCGGCGCGCTCGCCTTCCAGGTGGCGGCCCGCGGCGATCCGGACGCGGCCGTCTGCTACTACGGATCGGGGATCGCCGACGCCCTTGACGCGGCCGCCGAGATCACCTGCCCGGTGCTCTTCCACTTCGGCGCCGAGGACCCCTTCATTCCCCGCGAGCACGCCGACCGGGTGGCGGGCCTCGCCGCCTCGCGCGCGGACATGGAGTGCCACATCCACGACGGAGCCGGGCACGCGTTCGACAACCACGAGTCGGCGATGTTCCATCACCCCGAGGCCGCGGCCGCCGCCTGGGCCCTGACCCGCGACTTCCTCGACCGGACGCTCGGACCCCCGGCCCCGGATTGAGCGCCCGTCCGCCGATGCCCGACCCCTACGCCGTCCTCGGCATCCCCCGGGGAGCCGACGCCGTGGCCATCCACTCGGCCTACCGCCGGGCGGTCAGGCGGACCCACCCCGACGCCGGCGGGACGGCCGCCGCCTTCGAGGCCGTCCAGAGCGCCTACGAGACGCTCCGCGACCCGGCGCTCAGGGCCGCCTACGACGCCAGGAGCGCCCCGCCCCCGCCCGAGCCCGAGTTCGAGCCGATGGAGGACCTCCTGGCCGAGTCCCAGCGCCTCGAGAACGAGGCGCGCCGGCTCGGCGGCCTCCCCCCGCGCGACTTCCGGGACGCGCCCGCGGAACCCGAGGACAGCCTCGCCTCCGTCTTCGACGATGCCCAGCGCCAGCTCCGCGACGTGGCCGCGGCCGCCGCCCGCGAGCTTCGCCGTCGCGCCCGCCGCATGCTCTGAGCTGACGCCGGCCCGGCGCCCCCCGGGGAGGGGCGCCGAGCGCGGGTCGGCGTCAGCCGCGAGGCTCGGTCACGGAGCGCTCGCGCTGTCACCCGGGGCCCTGTAGTCGACCTGGCCCGGGCCGTCCTGGTGGCCGCCCGGGCCACCCGAAGCGGCGGCCGACTCGGTCGCCCCCGGGGTCTCGGGCGCCTCGGCGGCGTTCGTCCCGGTGTCGGCCTGATCGGGCGTCAGCGCGCCCGGAGCGCGTCGATGATCAGCTCGAGGTGGCGGCGCCAGTCGAAGCCCGGTGCCGTGTGGGTCATCGTCGCGCACAGGCCGCACATGAGCATCGGGATGTCGGCCGGGCTCACGTCCGGGCGCATCGTCCCGTTCCGCTGGGCCCGGGCCATCAGCTCGCCGGTCAGGCCCCTGAGCTCGTCCTGCTCGGCCCGGGCCAACTCCCAGACCCGCTCCCCGGCCCCGAGCATGGCGTACTGGATCGCCGCATCTCGCGCGGCCAGGCCGGCGTTCTCGCGCAGGAGGTCGGCGAACACCCCGAAGGGCTCCCCGTCGCGCTCGAGCGCGACCCGGGTGTTCGCGGTCATCCTCGTCAGCTTCTGGCGGACCAGCTCCCCGAGCAGGGCCTCCTTGGTCGGGAAGTGGCGGTAGACGGTGCCCACCCCGACGGACGCCCGGCGGGCGACCTCGTCCATCTGCGCCTCGGCGCCCAAGGCGGCGAACGCCCCCCGGGCGCCTTCGAGGATGCGCTCGCGGTTCCGGCGGGCGTCGGACCGCAGGGGGCGCTCGGTATCCAGAGGGGGGCTCATCACACTTCGTCTGCCTTGACAAACGGAATTATAGTTCCGTATGCTTCCGAGCGCAAACCGGAACCGGAGATCAGCTTCCATGACCACCGTCAAGGCCCCGTCGCTACCCGCCCAGCTCGACACCCCCCGGGCGAAGAACCTCGCCCTGGTCCTCCTGGCGATGACCCAGTTCGTCATCGTCATCGACGCCTCGATCGTCAACGTCGCCCTCCCGACGATCCGGACCAGCCTGCACATCTCGACGGCCAACCTCTCGTGGGTGGTCAACGCCTACACCCTGACCTTCGGCGGGTTCCTCCTCCTCGGCGGCCGTCTGGCCGACCTGCTCGGCCGCCGGCGGATGTTCATCTCCGGGCTCATCCTCTTCTCCCTCGCCTCCCTGGCCGGCGGCCTCGCCCAGTCCGAGGGTTGGCTCCTGATCGCCCGGGCGGCCCAGGGCCTCGGGGCGGCGATCATCTCCCCGGCCGCGCTCTCGATCCTGGCCACGACGTTCGCCGAGGGTGCCGAGCGCAACAAGGCGCTCGGGGTCTGGGGGGCGGTGGCCGGAGCCGGCGGAGCCGCCGGCGTCCTCC
The DNA here is from genome assembly GCA_034664545.1 of Solirubrobacteraceae bacterium. Classification (GTDB taxonomy): domain Bacteria; phylum Actinomycetota; class Thermoleophilia; order Solirubrobacterales; family Solirubrobacteraceae; genus Palsa-513. The sequence continues at coordinate 442 of JAXDHK010000026.1, read as the reverse complement.
TCGGCGGGATCCTCACCAGCGGCCTCGGCTGGGAGTGGGTCCTCTTCGTCAACGTCCCGATCGGACTCGCCGCCGCCGCCCTGGCCCCGCGCATCCTGCTCGAGAGCCGGGCCCAGGACGCGGGGACGTCGTTCGACATCCCCGGGGCGGTGACCGTCACCCTCGGCCTGAGCCTCCTCGTCTACGCGCTGGTCGACACGGTCAGCGTCGGCTGGGGCTCGGCGGCGACGCTGGCCAAGCTCGCCGGGGCCGCCGCCCTGATCGTGGCGTTCCTCTTCATCGAGCGCCGCGAGCCCTTCCCGCTGATGCCCTTCTCGATCTTCCGCCTGCGCACGCTCCGGGGAGCCAACGTCGTCGGCCTCCTGATCGGGATGTCGCTGTTCTCGATGTTCTACTTCATCTCGCTCTACGTCCAGGGCGTGCTCGGCTACTCGGCGCTCAA
>JAXDHK010000025.1:0-4485 GCA_034664545.1 Solirubrobacteraceae bacterium | reverse complement strand
CGTCGATCCTCGTCGCCGGGAGCTCGCCGGCGTCGCGCTCGCCGATCAGCTTCCAGGTTGCCGCGTCGGCCTTCAGCCGGCCGGCCGCGTCGTCGAACATGCCCAGGCGCTGCCCCATCTCGACGCTCGCGCGCGGCGGGAGGATGTGGCGGTCTGTCGCCGTCGGGTCGGCCGGCGTCGTGTCGCGCCCGACGGAGTTGAAGGTCCGCAGGACGATCCGCTCGACCGCCGACCCCGGCCCGGTCACGCCCCGGGGATCGCGCAGGACGACCAGCGGCGCCGGGACCGGCTCGTAGCGCAGGTAGGCGAACCCCTCCGGGTCGACCGGCAGGGCGAAGGCGGCCGACAGTCGGTCGGCCAGGGGGTCGCCGAGCTCGAGGCTGTTCCCGGCCAGGTCGACCGGCCGGGCGCGCAGCCGGTAGCGGGTCCCGAAGCGCAGCCGCGGCAGCGTGCCCGGGGCCACCCGGTAGCGACCGACCACCTTGAACGGGGTGATCGGCTCGTCCTCGGCGAACTTCGGCGAGCCGTCGGGCACGGCCTCGGCCGCATCCGGGTAGCGGCTCAGGTGCTTGGCCGGCATCGGCGCGCTGAGGCTCCAGCCCGCCCACCGGGCGATCGCCTCGTGGACGTAGAGGTCGTCGGTGGCCGGCAGGGCGCCCGGGGCGGGTTGGGTCGCCGCGAGCTGGACGAAGCCCTCCTCCGGGCGCCTCGACGGAGCGAAGGGGAGCTCGCCGACCGTATATTCGGCTTCGCGCCGGTGCAGCGAGTGCCAGGCGTCGGTCTCGGAGTCCCAGACGTCGAGCCGGTAGCCGCGCACCAGGTCCTCGGCGTAGAAGGGCCGCGGCTGGGCGCCGCCGCCGGCGACGGCGTTGAAGGCCTTCGACTGCGCGATCGAGTCGAGCAGGGCGAGCGCCCGGCGGTCGGCGAACAGGGAGACGCCCCCGCTGCGCAGGGACGGCAGCGTCGCCTCGGGGTCGAACACCTCCGGGTGCGGTGCGGCCTCGGGCCCGGCGGAGGCCACCAGGTTGTGGCCCGGGGGCGGGCGCACCGTCTCGGCCAGCATGATCGCCTTGTGGAGGCCGCCGTCCACATCGACCTGGGCGAGCCCGAAGCGCTCGGGGTCGAGGCTCAGCAGGCCGAGCACGGTGGTCGGCGCCTGCGGGTCGGCGACCGCGCGCGGCGCGGTGAAGAAGAAGCGATCCGCCCCGAGGCGCAGGTGGGCGTAGGCCGTCTCGAGCGCCGGCGTCGCCGGAGGCAGAGCCCATTCCCGGGGACCGGCGGTGACGCCGGCGACGGCGAGGGTCAAGGTCTGGCCGAGCGGCGTCTCGGCCACGAACTCCCGGGGCAGGTCCAGGTCGAAGACGAGCCCGAGCGCCCGCAGGAGGTCGGGGTAGGAGTTCAGCGCCGTCAGGGCCTGGTGGAAGTCGAGCACCGTCGCCGGGTCGAGGGCGAGCGGGACGTCCTCGCGCGAGGGCGTCGGCATGTGGTGGAAGACCGAGAACCGAACCGCGACTCCCTGGAGGCTCGCCCGGTCGGGGGTGGCGGCGAACAGGCCCTCGCCGTCCAATGGTCCGCTCAGGCCGGCCACCGATCCGGCCCGGTCGGAGGCGCCCGCCCGCAGGCGGACGACCTCCCGCCACCGGCGGGCCTCCACGCCGTTCCAGTGGACCTCGAGGCCGTCGACGAGCCGGCGCAGGACGGCCCGGTTGCCGCCCTGGCGATCGTACCCGCCGGCCGGGGCGTCGGGCAGCGCCAAGTCGACGCTGGCCTGCTGGTAGATCGCCTTGAGGGCGCTCAGCGCCTCGCGCACCGGATAGGAGATCACGCCGCGATCGGAGTAGTCGTCGAAGGTGTGGGAGCGAACCAGCGTCTCGTCGTCGAACAGCTGGGCCCAGAGCTCTGGCCGCAGCGGGCCGGGGTCGATCGGGACGCCGAGCGTCCGGCCGGCGCAGCGGAGTTCGAGCTCGAGGCCGCCGTCCCTGAGCCGCTCGGTCCAGCGCACCCAGTCGGCGAAGGCCCCGAGCCTGGCGGCTCCCTCCAGGCGGGGGGAGACGAAGACCGAGACCGGCATCGGGTCGGGGTTGACGGTCATCGCCCGGGGCATGACCGTGAACAGGATGGTCTGCCTCAGCGCCATCGCCCGGCTCCCGGCTCAGGCGAAGGCCAGGGCATAGTCGCTCCAGGTGGCGCCGGTGGTGAACATCTCGATGAACGTCGGGTCGTTGCTCCCGCCGAAGGCCCGCTCGACGGTCAGCTCGACCGACTTGCTGAAGAACGCGATCTCGACCTCGACGGTCAGCGTCGCCCGCCCGTAGGCCTTGTCCCGCGCGCCGTCGTAGGTGAAGCTCAGGTTGAACTCGACCGAGATCTTGATCAGCCCGAGCACGCTGAGCGACCCGCCCATCCGCAGGTAGCCGGTGAGCGTGGCGGCCAGGTCGGTGGTGTTCTCCTTGCGCTGGAGGGAGAAGTAGATCCCGGCCATGATGTGTACCTCGCCGCTGGCCACGCCGATGTCGATGGCCGCGGCGGCGCCGAACTCGAGGGCCGCCTCGAGCGTCTTCATCCCCGCCGTGTCGAGCTGGAGGTGGAAGAACCCGCCGCCGCCGAACAGGCTGACGGTCAAGAGGAACGGGTGCGGGCGCTGGGAGACGTTGAAGTCGAAGACCGGCTTGCCGTCGAGGAAGGGCAGGGTCAGCGCCGCGCCGAGGCTCACGTCCTTGAGGGCGAAGACGCCGACCGCCAGCGGCGGCAGCGTCAGGTCGAAGCCGGCGCGCACGCCGGTGGGGGAGATGTCGAGGCTCGGCCCGGCCCCGAACAGGTCGGGCGGGATCGCGTTGCGCAGCTCCTCGACGAAGGCCAGGTCGCCGCCGAACTTCAGCGGCTCGACCGGGTCGAGCGCCACGGTCACGGCGGGCTTCTGGCCGCTGCGCGTGACGAAGCTGAAGCGGGTGAAGTTGACGAACACCGAGTCGAGCACGCTGACCTGGAAGTCGGTCAGCGTTCCCGTGAACTCGGACGTCCCCTCACCGGGCGGTCCGCCGGCGAGCTTGACCGACGTCTTGACCGTCCCCTGGACGGTGAACCTGCTCGGCCGGGGAGGGCCGGCCGGCGTGAACCTGGCGATGCCCAGGTCCACCGTCTGGACAGCCGGCTGCCAGTCGAGCGTGGCCGTGACCAGCCGCGCGTCCGGCGGGAGCTCCGTGGTCGTGATGTGCATCTTCGGCGCGTTCTGGCCGAGCGTCAACCCGGCCAGCAGCTTGAACAGGTCGAAGGTCCCGAAGAGCTGGGCCGTGCCGGCGGGGAAGAACTTCTGCGGATCGAAGTGGTCCTGGACGGCGTCGGCGGCGTCTCCGGCCAGGGGTCCGAGGGCCCGCGAGAGCGTGGAGACGCCGAGGTTGGGGGTGGCGAAGCCGCCGGCCTTCTCGGCGCTGAAGGCGACATCCAGCGTGGCCGGCGCCAGGTCGTCGCCGACGACCTGGGCGAAGACGCCGGCCGCCGGGTCGAAGCCGGTCTTGACGTAGGGCGGATAGAGGGCGATCGAGGTCGCCGCCGCCGCGCCCAGGAGCGCGTTGACCTGGGGGATCCTCACGTCGGCCGCCAAGAGCTGAGCCGGCGTCCCCGCGGCGTCGACGACGTAGGTGAGCGCCTCGGTGACGAGGCGCGTGTTCTCCGTCCGGGCGGCCGGATCCGGGTGGGGCTCGGCCAGGAACACCTTCTGGCCGGGCACGACGAGCCGGCGCCGGCGCGGCAGCGCGGCGTTGTACTCGCCGGCGACCGACGCGAGGTTGGCCGACACGTCGGTCAGCGAGACGAACACGAGGGGCACGGTGAAGTCGACGTCGTGGCCGGACACGTCGGTCCCGACGGCGTGGAAGGCGAAGTCGACGATCGCTCCGCCGCGGTCGACCTGAACCCAGAACGAGCGGTGCGTCCCGGCGATCGGGACCGGCTGGGCGATGTCGGGCGTGACCACCGTGGTCAGGCGAACCTGCTTGAGCGGGGCCCCGCGATCGCCGGCGGCGAAGGTCCGGACCGGCTCGCGCACGACGATGAACATGCGCTGGATCAGGTAGGCGCCGACGATGCCCGCCTGCTCGACGAACTTCCGCTCGGTGACCTTGATCAGGGCCGCCCGGTGGCGGAACGGCCAGAGCTCGCCCTCGTAGACGATGCGCACGTAGTGGTCGCGGCCGAGCGTGGCCGCGTGGATCCACTCGGAGAGGTCGAGCTGCCGAGGCGGCGGCGGGGGCGCCCGTCCGACGCTGGGGCGGGCGGCGGCGGCCGTCTCGAGCGCCGGTCGGTCGCCTACGGGCAGGCGGAAGTCGAGCGCCCGGAAGAGCTCGTGCACGTCGATCGGGTGCCGCGTCCTCGGGCGGGCCTCGTGCGGGGGGTCCCAGTGGCCGCGGGAGCGCAGCCAGCCGCCGAGCGCGGACAGGTGCAGCTGCTCGACCTCGAACGGCTGAGGGACGTAGGGGACGGTGATGA
>JAXDHK010000024.1:0-4220 GCA_034664545.1 Solirubrobacteraceae bacterium | reverse complement strand
TCGACGTGCGCGCCGCGCCGACTCCCGCTCCATGAAGCGGGCCCGAAGTGAGAAGCCGACGTGCACGGCGGCGATCACTCCGACGGCCAGTAGGGCCAGCAACACGGCGGGCACGAGAAAGCTCGCTCCGGTGGCGACGAGCACGCCCTTGGGGACGACGGCGACCGCCTCGTTTGCCGGGAGACCCGCCGCCTTCGCCCGGAGCCAGAGGATCGCCCCGCCGAAGAATGTCACGAACCCGAGGATGCCGATGCCCGTACCCACGGCACCCAGAACCTTCAGCACCAGATCCTGGCCCTTCGACGAGCCGGCGACACCCCCGATTCCGCCGGCGGGCGCCGGGCCATCGGCGTCGTCGACGGCCGGTGGGGCGGTCATGCCCCGACCATACCGGCGAGGTGTGTCGGGATGCAATCACCGAGCCGGCGCGACGCTTCGGGCGCCCGGCCCTCGCCCAGGAGCGCCTGGGCCGCGGCGGCCGACCGGCCGCCCTAGGGCACCCGTCAGCCGTGGCCCTTCCAGCCGACGCTGATCACCCGGTCGTCCTGGACGATCGTCGGGACCCGCCCGGTCCGCTTGCTGAAGCCCATCAGCTCGGCCTTCCAGTCGGCCCGGGTCGTCGCGTCGCGCTCCTCCCAGTCGATCCCGTCGGCCCGAAGCCCGTCGCGTGCCTGCTGGCAGTAGGGGCACCCCGGCTTGACGTACATCACGTACACGGCTTCCCTAGAGGATATTCGCCAGCGTCCCTCCGACCCCGCTCACCAGGTCGAACAGAGGCTGGGGGATGATCCCGAAGAAGATGCTGCCGGCCGCGCCCAGGGCCGCCACCGCCGCGACCTCGGCGTGGCGCCCGCGCGGTGCCTCCGGCTCGAGGACCCCGTCCCCGGTCCGGTGGCCGCGCCCCGGCGACGGGGCGACCACGCCGCCGGCGATCTCCCCCGGGGGCGGAGGGTCGGCCTCAAGTGGAGGCTCGGCCTCGGCCTCGGCGTCGGCCTCGGGGGAGCCGCCGGCCATCGCCGGGCGAGGGGGCAGCGGCGCCGCCGTCGGCTCCAGGCCCGGAGCCGGGCGCATCCACATCGCGGCGATCACCCGCAGGTAGTAGCCGAGGGAGATCGCCGAGCCGAGGACGATGACCACCGCCAGCCAGGTGTAGCTCCCGTCGACCGCGGCCTGGATCAGATACACCTTGCCGATGAAGCCGGCGGTGGCCGGGATCCCGGCCAGCGAGAGCATGGCGATGGTCATCGACCAGGCCAGCACCGGCCGCTCGCTCCCGAGGCCGGCCAGGGCGTCGATGTCGTCGCCCAGCATCGTCTCTCGCTCCCGGGCGATCACGACCCCGAAGGCGGCCACGTTCATCAGCAGGTAGACGACGAGGTAGAACACGGTCGCCCGGGCTCCGAGCCGGCTCGCCACCACGACCCCGGCCAGGAGGTAGCCGGCCTGGGCCACCGACGAGTAGGCCAGCATCCGCTTGACCGACGACTGGCCGAGGGCCCCGACGTTCCCGACGACGATCGTGATCGTGGCCAGCGCCGCCAGCGCCGGCGCCCAGACCGTCCGGTCGCCGATCAGGGCCACGTCGAAGAAGCGGAGGATCACCCCGAAGGCCGCCGCCTTGGTGGCCACGGCCATGAACGCCGTGATCGGGGTCGGCGCCCCTTCGTAGACGTCGGGCGTCCATTGGTGGAACGGCGCCACCGACGCCTTGAAGCACAGGCCGGTCACCGACAGGGCGATCCCGGTCAGGAGCAAGGGATCCGAGGCCCGGCCCCGGCCGATCGACGCGGCGATCGCCCCGAAGTCGGTCGCCCCGGTGGCCCCGTAGACCAGCGCGAGCCCGTAGAGGAGCGTGGCCGATCCGACCGACCCGACGATCAGGTACTTGAGCCCCGACTCGAGCGACGTGGCCTGGCGCAGCTCGGTCGCGCACAGGACGTAGAGGGGGATCGAGAGGAGCTCGAGGCCGACGAACAGGGTCACCAGGTTGGTCGAGGCGACGAGGACCAGCATCCCGGTCATCGACGCCAGGAGCAGCGAGTGGTACTCCCCGTGGGCCGACTCCCGGGGGGCCAGGGCCCGCCACGAGAGGAGGGTCGCCGCGATCCCGGCGCTCAGGAAGACGAGGGTCAGGACGAGGGTCAGCCGGTCGATCTCCATCGCCCCGGCGATCACCGCGGTGTGGGCGCCCCACTGCCAGACCGTCAGGCCGAGCGCCGCCAGGAGGGTCACCAGGGTCAGGGCCGGGACGGCGGCGTAGCGCGCCGTCCGCGAGCGCATCAGGCCGACCATGAGCACGACGATCGACCCGGCCAGGAGCGCCTCCATCGGCGCGAGCGCCCCGAAGTCGACGTGCGGCCCCTGGAGGCGCGCCGCCGCCATGACCGCGCTCACCGGACCGTCACCGTGACCTCGTTGTCGCGGGTCTTGACGCTGGGTCCGCCGCGCCCGCCGGGACCGGGGCGTATGCCGTGAAGCCGGCCGGGCTCGGCCCGGGGACCGCCGATCCGACGGCGGTCAGCCCGCCCCGCACCGCGGTCGACCCGCCTCCCCCGGCCACGGCGGGCGCGGCCCGGGCCCGAGCCGCGGCGATCGACCCGACCACCGACTTCTCGGCCCGGCGGAGCTCGAACTGGGGGTAGAGGGCCGCGGCGAGGATCACCGCGAGGAACGGGGCCAGCACCAGCCCGTCGACCCACCGGAGCTCGCGCGACTCGACGTGCGGGCCGGTCCGGTTGTGGACCGACCGGATGTAGACCCGGAGCATGTAGACCGCCGCCATCACGACCCCGGCGAAGGCGACGATGGCGATCACGATCTTCGTGTTGAACACCCCGAGCAGGATCATGAACTCCCCGACGAAGTTCCCCGACCCCGGGATGGCCAGGGTGGCCATGGCGATGATCAGGAACGTCGTGGCCAGGATCGGCGCCCGCAACCCGATCCCGCCCATGTCGCGGATGTCCTCCGAGCCCCCGGCCCGGTCGGCGAGGAGGGCGATGATGAAGAGGAGGGGGGCCACGACCAGCCCGTGGTTGACCATCTGGAGCACCGCCCCCTGGGCCCCCTGGGGGGTCAGGGAGAAGATCCCGAGCGTGATGAACCCGAGCTGGGCGACCGACGAGTAGCCGGCGATCAGCCGGGCGTTGGTCTGGGTGAAGGCCATCGCCGACCCGTAGAGGATCGATGCCAGGGCGATCAGGAGGAGCAGCGTCTGGAAGTGGGCCGACGCCCCCGGGAAGAGGGGGAGGACGATCCGCAGGAAGCCGTAGGCCCCGACCTTGGAGAGGACGCCGCTGAACACCATCAGGGCCTCGATCGGCATCGCCTGGTATCCGTCGGGCATCCATCCGTGGAGGGGGAAGGCCGGCATCTTGACGAGGAAGGCCGCCGCGAAGAAGAGGAAGATCCAGTCGGCCGAGCCCGCCGGTACCGGCGCGGCCTGGAGGTCCGAGAGCACGAAGGTCAGCCCGTGGTGGGCGGCCTGGGCGCTCAGCACCGCCGTGGCGATCGCTGCGGCCAGCATCAGCAGCGACCCGACCAGGGTGTAGATCACGAGCTTCGTCGTCGCCCGGACCCGGTCGCCCTGGCCCCAGACGCCGACCAGGAAGTAGAACGGGATCAGCATCAGGTCGAAGAAGGCCACGAACAGGGCGAGGTCCTGGGCCAGGAGCGCCCCGAGCACCGCCGACTCGGCCAGGCCGAGGTGGAAGAAGAAGAGGTGGGGCTTCTCCCAGGTGCGGAGGTTGGCGGCGAGGATCGACACCGCGAAGAGGAGCCCGGCCAGGCCGACGAGGAACAGGTTGAGCCCGTCGACCCCGAGCTTGTAGTGGATCCCGAGCGCCCGGATCCAGACGATGTCGGTGACGTGGCGCAGCCCGCCCCCGGTCCCCCCGTAGTCGGCGATCAGGGCGATGGCCAGCCCGAGCGAGGCGAGCGACCCGAGCGCGACCACCCGCCCGGCCCAGGCCCGCCCGCGCAGGAGGGCCGCGACCAGCGCGCTCGCCCCGGGCAGCCAGATCAGGATCGAGAGCATCAGCTGACCGCCGCGAGCACGCCTACGCCGCCTGGAGCAGGAAGTAGAGGCCGACCCCGGTCAGGCCGAGGATGAGGAGGCCCGCGTAGTAGCGCACGAAGCCGGTCTGGGCCCCCCGGACCGCGGCCGACCCGGCCCGGACGAGCCCGGTCGTCCCGCCGACCAGGGCCCCGTCGACGAACAC
>JAXDHK010000023.1:0-4989 GCA_034664545.1 Solirubrobacteraceae bacterium | reverse complement strand
CTCGCCGGGCGCCCCCGGGCGCCCTCGGTCTCGACGGCGGCCCCCGGCGGTCATGGTCGGACCTAGACCGCGACCGACTCGGCGAGTCCGGCCCCCGCCCGGAGCGCCGCGGCCTTGTCGGTCCGCTCCCAGGTGAAGTCCTCGTCGTCGCGGCCGAAGTGGCCGTAGGCGGCCGTCTTCTGGTAGATCGGCCGATGGAGGCGGAGCTCCTCCCGGAAGGCGCCCGGGCGCATGTCGAAGTGCTCGGCCACGAGCGCCTGGATCCGCCCCCGGCCGATCTTCTCGGTCCCGAACGTCTCGACCATCAGCGAGACGGGGTGGGCCACGCCGATCGCGTAGGCGACCTGGACCTCGCAGCGGTCGGCGAGGCCGGCGGCGACGATGTTCTTGGCCACCCACCGGGCGGCGTAGGCGGCCGACCGGTCGACTTTCGACGGGTCCTTGCCGCTGAACGCCCCCCCGCCGTGGCGGGCCATCCCCCCGTAGGTGTCGACGATGATCTTCCGCCCGGTCAGCCCGCAGTCGCCCATCGGGCCGCCGATGACGAACCGGCCGGTCGGGTTGACGAGGAGGTTGCGGCGGAGCTTGGCGTCGTCGTAGAGGTCCTCGGGAAGCACCGGCTTGATCACGTTCTCCCAGAGGTCGGGCTTGATCTGGGTCTGGGAGTCGTACTCCTCGGCGTGCTGGGTCGAGATCAGGATCTTCTCGATCTCGACCGGCCGGCCGTCCACGTAGCGCACCGTGACCTGGGTCTTTCCGTCCGGGCGCAGGTACCCGAGCGTCCCGTCCTTGCGGACGTCGGCCAGCTGCTTGGCCAGGCGATGGGCCAGGGAGATCGGCAGCGGCATCAGCGCCTCGGTCTCGTTGGAGGCGTACCCGAACATCATCCCCTGGTCCCCGGCTCCGGCGATGTCGAGCTCGTCGTCGTCGGTGACGTCGATCCGAGCCTCGAGCGCCTTGTCGACCCCCTGGGCGATGTCGGGGGACTGCTTGTCGATCGCGTTGATCACCGCGCACGTCTTGCAGTCGAAGCCGTGGAGCGCGTTGTTGTAGCCGATCCGGTTGACCGTGTCCCGAGCGACCTCCTGGATGTCGACGTAGGTGTCGGTGGAGATCTCACCGGCGACGACGATCAAGCCGGTGTTCACGAGCACCTCGCAGGCCACCCGGCCGTAGGGATCCTCGGCGAGCACGGCGTCGAGGACGCCGTCGGAGATCTGGTCGGCCATCTTGTCGGGATGGCCCTCGGTGACCGACTCGGACGTGAAGAGGAACTCGTTGTCGGATGATCCCGTCATGTGTCAGGCCACCTTGCTTTCTCGGGTGTCGGGAGTACGGGAGACGATCGGGGTGAGGAGGAACGATATGACGGGACGCCCGCCGAACACGTCCTCGTCCGGCGCGGATGTCGGTGCCGGTCGGCCCGACGGTACAGGGCCGGGCCGGCCGGGACGTCCGGCCACCACTCCTCAGACCGCGGCCGGGGAGGCGAGGTAGGCGTAGAGCGGGTACCTCTCGGCGACGGCGGAGACCCGGTCGGCCAGCTCGGCCCGGGCGGCGTCGAACCCCGGGGTGAGGGCGGTCGACATGATCCTCCCGACCTCCTCGAAGTCGTCGGCCTGGAGCCCGCGGGTGGCCAGGGCCGGGGTCCCGACCCGCAGGCCGCTCGAGACCATCGGGGGCCGGGGGTCGAAGGGCACGGCGTTGCGGTTGACGGTGATCCCGATCTCGTCGAGCCGGTCCTCGGCCTGCTGGCCGTCGAGCTCGGAGTTGCGCAGGTCGATCAGCACGAGGTGGACGTCGGTCCCCCCGGTCAGGACGTCGACCCCGTGGCCGGTCCCGAGGAGCTCGGCGGCGAGGGTCCGCGCCCCGGCCAGGGTGCGCTCCTGGCGCTCGCGGAAAAGCTCTGACCCGGCGATCCGCAGGGAGACCGCCTTTCCGGCGATGACGTGCTCGAGCGGCCCGCCCTGCTGGCCGGGGAAGACCGCCGAGTCGATCTTCTTGGCGTGCTCCTCCCGGCAGATGATCATGCCCCCGCGGGATCCGCCGATGGTCTTGTGGATCGTCGTGGTCACCACGTCGGCGTGGGGCACCGGGCTCGGGTGGAGGCCGGCGGCGACGAGCCCGGCGAAGTGGGCCATGTCGACCATGAACAGGGCCCCGACCTCGTCGGCGATCGCCCGGAACCGGGGGAAGTCGAGGATCCGGGGGTAGGCCGACCACCCGGCGATCAGGAGCTTGGGCCGGCGCTCCCGGGCGATCCGCTCGACCTCGTCCATGTCGATCAGGTAGGTCTCGGGGGAGACCTCGTAGGGGGCGATGTCGTAGAGGCGGCCCGAGACGTTCCCCTTCATCCCGTGGCTCAGGTGACCGCCGTGGGCGAGCGCCATGCCCATGATCGTGTCCCCGGGCCGCAGGAGGGCGTGGTAGACGGCGGTGTTGGCCTGGGACCCGGCGTGGGGCTGGACGTTGACGTGGTCCCCGCCGAACACGGCCTTGGCCCGCTCGATGGCCAGGCGCTCGACCACGTCGACGTACTCGCAGCCCCCGTAGTAGCGCCGGCCGGGATAGCCCTCGGCGTACTTGTTGGTCAGCACCGAGCCCTGGGCCTCGAGCACCGCCCGGGGGACGCTGTTCTCCGAGGCGATCATCTCGAGCGTCCGCTGCTGGCGGCGGACCTCGGCGTCGATGACCTCGGCGATTTCGGGGTCGACCTCGCGGAGCGGGCGCTCGAAGTAGTCGGCGGGAAGGTCGGTCATGGGCTGACTTCCTGGACGGGGGGCGGGGGCTCACGAGAACCGTAGCACCGCGTCATGACCCCTCCGGGTGCCCGGCGCCGTCAGGATGTCTGGCCGTGGAGAGCGATGGCCGAGACGTCTCGGGGGTTGGGGTGCGGGTCCGGCGGCTGGGCGGAAGGGTGGAGGTCGAGGCGGCGCTCGCCCTGCGCGAGCGGGTGTTCTGCGGCGAGCAGGGCGTCAGCCTGGCCGCCGAGCGGGACGGCCGCGACGCCGGGGCGTGTCACCTCGGCGCGTTCGACGGGCGGGGGACCCTGATCGGAACCTGCCGGCTGCTCGCCGGGGATGGTTCGGAGCTCGTCGTGCAGCGCGTGGCGGTGCGCGCGGATAGACGGGGTCGGGGGGTCGGCCGAGCGCTCATGGACGCGGCGGCGATCGAGGCCGGGCGCCGGGGGGTCGCCGGGCTGGAGCTCCACGCCCAGCTCGAGAGCGAGGCGTTCTACGTCCGCCTCGGCTTCGTCCGGTCGGGGCGGCCGTTCCTCGAGGAGGGGATACCGCACGTGGGCATGCGCCGCGAGCTGGCCGGGCAGGCCGGGCAGGCCGGGCAGGCCGGGCAGGTCGGGCAGGCCGGGCAGGCCGGGCAGGTCGGGCAGGCCGGGCAGGTCGGGCAGGTCGGGCAGGTCGGGCAGGCCGGGCAGGTCGGGCAGGCCGGGCAGGCCCTATCTTGACCGGCATCGCCGACCACCCCTCGCCCCCCGCCCAGGAGAACCCGGGCCGCCCGCGCCGGTGGCGGAGGCTCGGGCTCGGGGTCGGGCTGCTCGCGGTCGGGGCGCTGGTCCTCGGGCTCGCCCTCGCCCACCGGCCCCGGCCCCCGGCGGCTTCGGCGGCGCTCCCCCCGGTGATCGAGCTCGGGGCCCCCACGCCGGGCGTGGCTCCCGCGGCGGCGGGGGAGGCGGGGACGGCGCCGGCGACGGCCGGGCGGTCGGCGGGCCGGGCGGCGATCGTCGCCGTGCGGCCGCGGGCCGAGCAGCGCCGGGACCTCGCCCGCTTCCACCGCCGCTCACCGACCCACGTCCCGGCCCGATGGGTCGCCGGGTTCTACCCGCTCTACGACCTCGCGGCCCGGACGTTCGCCGTCAACTGGCTCCTGCTCGCCTCGATCCATCAGCAGGAGACCTCGTTCTCGACGGCGGCCGACACCTACCACGGGCTCAACTTCGCCGGCTGCTGCGGGGGTCCGATGCAGTTCAACGTGACCAACGGGCCGCCGACGACCTGGGCGCTGGTCGGCGACGCCTATCGCCTGGCCGCCCGCCCGTCCGGCTACCCCCATCCGACCCGGGCCCACCCGTCGATCTACGACGACTTCGACGCGGTGATGGCCGCCGGGCGGCTCCTCTCGGCCGACGGGGCCGGAACGGCGCTCGACGTCGGAGCCTGGGAGGCCGCCTACTCCTACTACGGCCACGACGTGACCGGGGTGACCTACGCCGACCAGGTCCTCGCCCGGGCGATCAGCTGGTCCCAGGGGGGGTTCTGCATCAACTGCCCGCTCGATCAGGCGATGGTCGACGCGGTCCACGCGGCCTACGGGGCGCCGGTCCTCGCCGAGCTCGAGGCCGAGGCGGCGGCCAAGCGGGCGGCTGCGGCGGCCAAGCGAGCGGCGGCGGCGGCGGCCAAGCGGGCGGCGGCGCGGGCGCGGGCGGGCTGAGGAGGGGAGGCCGGCCGGTGGCCCGGCGGGGCGGATCCTCAGGACGGCGAGCGGCCGGCGGCCCGGGGGGGCGGGTCCTCAGGGCGGCGAGGGGCCGGGTGGCGGGGAGGACGGGAGTCGATCGGTGGTCAGGGCATCGGCGGTCGGAGCCGCGCGAGGCGCGGCCCCTCCCCGACTCGGTCCTCCGGGACGTCGGCGATCGCCGGGACCATCTCGCTCGTGACGAGTCCTCGTTCGCTGGTCATCTCGTCGACGATGTCGAACAGGGTCGCGATGCGCGCAGGGGAGTCGACGACGATCGTGACCACCGGAACGTGGCGGCGGAGCTGGAGGAGCCGGTCGCCGTGGGGTGGGTGGTCGCCGTGGAAGCCCCAGACCCCGCGCAGAGTCGTCGCCCCCCGGGCTCGGGCGGCCCGGAGCGCGCGGACCAGCGCGATGTGGACCGGGGCTCCCCGGTGCTTGGCCTGCTCGGAGGTGTAGACCATGAGCTTCTGCCAGACGGCCAAGCCGTGCTCGTCGGTCCCGGGGAGCACGCCCGGCCGG
>JAXDHK010000022.1:0-5494 GCA_034664545.1 Solirubrobacteraceae bacterium | reverse complement strand
GGCTCGGGCTCGGGCTCGACTGCGTGTAGGTCTGCTGGTAGCCCCTCCCCGACCCGGATCCCCGGGAGGTCCCCCCGAGGTAGCGGCCGGTGAACGACTGGTACTTGATCGGCTGCGTCGGCTTCGGGAAGCCCGGGCAGTCGCCCTTGGTCGCCACCTGCATGTAGTCGTGCCAGATCTGGGCCGGGAACGTCCCCCCGGCCACGGCGATCCCGTGGACGTCGTTCATCGAGATCTTGCCCTTCGGGTAGCCGACCCAGACCACGGTCGACAGGTGCGGGGTGAAGCCGTCGAACCAGGCGTCGGTGAACTTGTCGGTCGTCCCCGTCTTCCCCGCCGCCGGGCACCCGTAGTTGGCGGCGGTCCCCGTCCCCTGGAGGACGTTCTGGTGGAGGATGTCGGTCGCCTCGGCCGTGACCCCGTCGGAGAACGCCCGGACCCGGTGGGGCGCCGACAGGTCGTCGACATGGCCGTCGGGGAAGACGACCTTGGTGACCGCGATCGGCGTGTTCCGGTACCCGCCCGAGGCGATCGTCGCGTAGGCGTCGGCCATCTCGAGCGGGGTCACCCCGACCTTGAGGCCGCCGAGGCCCTCGGCCGGGAGGCCCTCCAGCGGGGAGGTGACGCCCATGTCGATCGCCGTCTGCCTCACGTTCCGGGGGCCGAGGTCGAGGTCGAACTGCTGGTAGACCGTGTTGTCGGACTTGAGCGTCGCCGTGACGATGCTCATCGACCCCCCGTAGGTGTTCGAGTAGGTCTGGACGTCGATCGGGCCCCAGATCGGGTCGACGAAGGAGAGCGGCATCGAGGTGTAGTAGGTCGAGTTGGGGTCGACCCCCCGGCGCAGCCCCGTCATCAGGACGATCGTCTTGAACGTCGAGCCCGGCTGGCGGTGGCCCTGGGAGGCGAGGTTGAACTGCGACTGGGCGTACTTCGGGGACTCGGCCATGGCCCGGATGTAGCCGTTGCGCGGATCGATCGAGACGATCGCCGACGCCGGGTCGCCCGGCTGGCCCAGGGTCCGCTGGATCGCCGCCTTCGCCTCGTTCTGGAAGCTGAGGTTCAGCGTCGTGTAGATCTTCAGGCCCCCCTGGAGGACGGTGTTCGCCCCGTAGCGCTCGATCAGCTGCTGCTGGACGTACTCGAAGAAGAAGGGCTCCCGCTGCTTGGTGTAGTAGCTCCCGTGCTGGACCCCCAGCGGCTGCGACTTGGCGTCGAGCGCCTGCGGGAGGCTGATGTACCCGAGCTGGGCCATCTTGTCGAGCACCTCGTTGCGCCGGCGCATCGCGCTCGTCGCGTCGTCGAACGGGTTGTAGAGGCTCGGGGCCTGGGGGAGCCCCGCGAGGAGCGCCACCTGGGGGAGGGTCAGCTCACCGACCGTCCGGTTGAAGAAGATCCGCGCCGCCGCCTGGACCCCGTAGGCGTTCTGGCCGCCGACGGTCCCGTAGGGCACGGTGTTGAGGTAGTCGGTGAGGATCCAGTCCTTCGGGTGGGCCTTCTCGAGCTGCTGGGCCAGCACCGCCTCCCGGATCTTCCGCTTCAGCGACCGCTGGTCGTTGCCGACGTAGAGGTTGCGGACCAGCTGCATGGTCAGCGTCGACCCCCCCTGGAGGGTCTTGCCCGAGCTCAGGTCGGTGGCCGCCGCCCGGATGATCCCCTGGAAGTCGACCCCGTGGTGGGAGTAGAAGCGCTGGTCCTCGATCGCCACCGTCGCCTCCTTGAGGATCTCGGGGATCTGGGCCGACGGGATCGGCGACCGGAGCTTGTCGGAGACGATCACCCCGAGCGGCGTCCCGTTGGCCGCGTAGACCGACGAGTTGGCCCCGTCGTCGATCGCGTGGAGCGAGCTGATCGGGGGGACGCTGTTGGCGATCGAGACCACGTAGCCGACGACGATTCCCAGGGCGACGACGCCCGAGCCGAAGAGCACCCCCAGTCCGATCAGGAGGAGTCGGGCGGGATCGCTGCTGTTGCGCCGCCGCCGGCGCTGTCGTTCGCGTGCAGTCATCGCGTTCGCCGCGGCGCCCCGGGACCGGGGTTGGGGCGCGAGGTGCCGGCGGATTCTCGCACATGGCCTGGTTCGCTCGCGCCTGGCGCATCCCTCCCCGATGACCCGACCCGGACCGAGTCCTCCGGGAGCCCGGGCTGCGATCATCGGAGGCGACCGATGGACGCAGAGACCTCCGACCTGGCGACCCGGCGGCCGCCGGCCCGGATCGGTGGGGTCGCGCTCCGGCCGCGCTCCGACCCCGCCCTCGCCGGCGCCGCCGTCGGGCTCGCCCTGACCCTGGCCGTGGTCCTCGCCGCCGGCGTCGGCGCCTACCTCGCCTTCGGCCCGGTCGTCCACGGCGGCTTCGACCCGGGCGGCCTGGTCGACCATCTCGGCACCCGCCGGGACGCCCTCGCCGCGCCGTTCGCCCGGTGGGACTCGGTCTGGTACCTGACGATCGCCCGGGACGGGTACTCCCCGGGCGCCGCCCCGGCGTTCTTCCCCCTCTATCCGCTCCTCGTCAACCTGGTCGGCGCCCTCGGACCCGGCCTCCTGGCCGGGGGCGTGCTCGTCTCGGTGGGCTCGCTCCTCGCCGGCCTGCGCCTCCTCTGGCGGCTGACCGAGCTCGAGGTCGGGGCGGCCCACCCCGAGGCGCCCCTCCTCGCCGTCCTCGCCGTCGCGCTCGGTCCGATGGCCTTCTTCCTCACCGCCGTCTACACCGAGTCGCTCTACCTGGCCCTGTCGGTCGGCGCCTTCCTCGCCGCCCGCCAGGGGCGCTGGGCCCGGGCCGGGGCGCTCGGGGCGCTGGCCGCGGCGACCCGCTCCGAGGGGCTGCTCCTGATCGGGGCGCTCGTCCTGCTCTTCGCCGACCAGTACCCCGGGACCCCGCTCTGCCTCCGGCGCCCCCGCCCGGCGGCCGGGGCTCGGGCGGGGGTGGCCTCCGGGGCCGCGGCTCCCCCGCCTCGCCCGCGCCGGCGGGACGCCGCCTGGATCCTCCTCGTCCCGGCCGGGCTCGGCGCCTACGTCGGCTGGCTCTGGCTGATCGGACTCGCCCCGCTCTCCCCGTTCACCGCCCAGGCGGATTGGTTTCGCCACTTCACCGGGCCGGCGGAGGGGCTCCGCCAGGGGGCCGAGGCGGCCTGGGGGGGCGCCCGGCAGCTGCTCTCGGGGCAGGACCGGACGATCTACTTCGCCCCGGCCGGCGGCGACCCGGCGATCGCCGCCTGGCACAACCTGCTCCCGTTCGCCTTCCTCCTCGGGGCCCTCGCGCCCCTCGCCTCGGCGCTCCGCCGGCTCCCGCTCGCCTACGGGGCCTACGCGGCGGCCGGGCTGGCCCTCGCCCTCTCCTATCCGGTGGCCCCCCAGCCGCTCGCCTCGCTGCCCCGCTTCCTGGTCGTGCTCTTCCCGCTCCAGATGGCGGTCGGCGTCTGGCTGGCCCGCCACCCCCGGCTCCGCGTCCCGGTGCTCGGGGCGGGCGCCGCCGGGCTCGCGGCGTTCACCGGCCTGTTCGCGACCTGGCACTGGGTGGCA
Organism: Solirubrobacteraceae bacterium; assembly: GCA_034664545.1. GTDB lineage: Bacteria > Actinomycetota > Thermoleophilia > Solirubrobacterales > Solirubrobacteraceae > Palsa-513. The sequence goes on along the minus strand of JAXDHK010000022.1, from coordinate 1,974 downwards.
TGACCGGGTCGGCGGCCGGCGCGGCCGGGCGGGCTGAGGCGATCCTCCTCGACGCGCTCGGGACCCTCGTCGGGATCGTCCCGCCCGGCGCTCCCCTGGCGCGCCTCCTGGCCGAGCGCCACGGGGTCCGGGTGGACGGCGAGTCGGTCGGCCGGGCCCTCCGGGCCGAGATGGCCCACTACCGGGCCCATTGCCTCGGGGCCTCCGACGCCGCGTCGCTCGCCCGCCTGCGCGCCGAGTGCGCCGGGGTGATCGCCCGCGAGCTCGGCGGTCCGGTCGCCGCGATCGACCGGGCGGAGCTGACCCAGACCCTCCTCGACGCCCTCCGCTTCGCCGCCTACCCCGAGGCGGCCGGCGTCCTCCGGCGCCTGCGGGCCGGCGGGGCGCGGCTGATCGTGGTCAGCAACTGGGACATCTCGCTCCACGAGGCCCTGGCCCAGGCCGGGCTCTCCCCCCTGATCGACGGCGTCGTCTCCTCGGCCGCGGTCGGGGCGGCCAAGCCCTCGCCGGCGGTCTTCCGCGCCGGCCTGGCGCTCGCCGGCGTCCCCGCCGAGCGGGCCCTCCACGTCGGCGACAGCTACGACGAGGACGTCGCCGGGGCCCGGGCGGCCGGGATCGCCCCGATCCTCCTCACCCGCCCCCCGGCCCGGGCCGGGGGCCTCCTGGCGCCGGGAGGCCCCGGGGGGACGAGCCCGGCGGGGGTGGCCGCGTCCGGAACGGTGACGATCTCGAGCCTCGCCGAGCTCGTCGATCCCTAACCTCCGGCCCATGGAGCTCGCCCCCCAGGTCGCCCTCCCCGCCGTCCCCCCGCGCCCGTGGTCGCCGGTCCTGGCGCCGCTGGCGCTCGTGGCGAGCTTCGGCTGCGCGCTCCTCGGGGGGATCGTCGTCGCGGTCATCGGGGCGCTGGCCGGAGCGAGCTTCGCCCACCCGCCCCCGGGGATCACCCTGACGGCGACCGTCCTCCAGGACGCCGCCTTCGTCCTCAGCGCCGTCTTCTTCGCCAGCCAGGTCGCCCGCCCCCGGCCCGAGCAGTTCGGCCTCCGGCGCCCGGCGGTCGGCCTGCTCCGGGCGCTGGGCGCCCTGGGGCTCGGCTACGCGGTGTTCATCGCCTTCTCGGGGGCCTGGACCGCCGCCCTGAACGTCCATGACAAGCAGAAGCTCGTCGAGGAGCTCGGGACCAACGACAACGCCGTCGCCCTGGTCGCCGTCTGCCTGCTGACCTGCGTGATCGCCCCGATCTGCGAGGAGTTCTTCTTCCGGGGGTTCTTCTTCACGTCGCTGCGCAACTGGTGCGGGGTCTGGCCGGCGGCGGTGATCACCGGCCTCGTCTTCGGGGCGATCCACGTCGGGTCGGCCCCGGCCGCCTACCTCATCCCCCTCGCCTTCTTCGGCTTCGTCCTGTGCATCGTCTACTGGAAGACCGGGTCGCTCTACCCGTGCATCGCCCTCCACGCCCTCAACAACTCGATCGCCCTCGGGCTGACCGAGCACTGGCGCTGGCAGATCCCGATCCTGACCGTCTCGGCCCTGGCCGTCATCGGCCTCGGTCTCCGGTCCGTTGCACGCCTGACCCCGGCTGGGTAGGCTCGTCGACTTGCGCCGCCTCCCCCGCCTCCTGTCGTCGATGCTCCTCGCGGCCGCGGTCTCCCCGGCGCTCGCCGCCGCCGACGTCGTGCCCCCGCCGACGGTCGCCCCGCTGGTCCCGGCGCCGGCACCGGCACCGGCGCCGATGACCATTCGCACCGGCTTCGAGAACCCGGGCGGCGCCCCGGTCCACGCGGTCATCGCCGGGGGGAAGGTCCGCGTGGTCGGAGCCGTCCGCCCCTACATCGCCGGCCAGACCGTCTTCGTGCGGACGCTCCGCCGGGGGATGGAGCTCGAGGCCCGGGCGGTGCCGGTGGCCAGCGCCGGCAACGGCCTCGGGCGGTTCGTGGCGCTGATCGGGGTCGGAGGCCGGCCGGCGACGGTCAGCGT
>JAXDHK010000021.1:0-5159 GCA_034664545.1 Solirubrobacteraceae bacterium | reverse complement strand
GACCCGGGCACGATGTCGTCGCGCCCGTCGGGCCACCGGACCCACGCCTTGTGACCCCCGTCGTAGTCGTCGCCCCAGAGCACGAGCGTCGCCGGCTCCCCCAGCGCCCGGCAGCGTCCCTGACCCTCCCGGTCGAGCCCCCGCCAGACCCGGATGAAGGAATTCGTCTCCCATTCCTCGGCGACCGTGGTCGGGTCGGTGTGGCCCGGGTGGATCACGGTGCGGCGGTCGAGCTCCATCAGCGTGCCCATGATCGAGTCCTTCAGATCCTGGTAGCTCGTGTGGCCCGGGGCCCGGACCCCGCCGACAGAGTTGCGAAACAGGGTGTCGCCGGTGAAGACCGCCTGCTCTCCCCGGTGGTCGACCAGGAACGACAGCATCCCCGCCGTGTGGCCCGGCGTGTGCAGCGGCCGGACGTCGAGCTCGCCGATCGTCAGCCGCTCCCCCGCCTCGATCGTTCCCGTCGCCGCGGCGACCTCGTCGCGCTCGAGCGGGTGGATCAGCGCGACCGCCTCCGGCCACCGGCCGAGCAGGAGCGGGAGCTCGCTGACGTGGTCGTGGTGATGGTGGGTCAGGAGCACGTGGCTCGGCGTGACCCCCAGCCGCTCGGCCGCGGCGAGCAGGGGCTTGACCGGCCCGCCGGCGTCGATGACCAGCCCGGCTCCGCCCTCCCGGTCGGCGACCAGGTAGGTGTTCGAGAGGAATCGCGCGTTCATCGAGCGCTCGACGATCATCGCGGCCATGGTTTCACGTCCCGCGGATCGGTGCCTCTGGCCAACCCGGGCCGGCGGCGTACCCTTGGGCCATGAAACTCATCCACACCTGCTACCGCATCGGCGAGATCGACCGGTCGGTCTCCTTCTACGAGACGCTCGGCTTCGAGGAGCTCCGGCGCATGGACATCCGCGACGAGGCGGTCAACGTCTTCATGGGCCTCCCCGGCGACGGGCCCCGGCTCGAGCTCACCTACAACCACGGCGTCGACCACTACGAGCTCGGCACCGGCTACAACCACATCGCCCTGACCGTCGACGACCTCGACCAGACCCTCGCCGCGCTCGCCGGCCACGGCATCTCACCCGAGAAGCCGCCCTACTCGATCCGCGAGGGCGGCTCCCGCCTCTGCTTCGTCAGGGATCCCGACGGCTACCGGATCGAGCTGATCGAGCGGGGGGACTAGGCGGTCGGCTCGTTCTCCCGGGGCCCCATCGGGACCATCGGCAGCTCGGCCGGCTGCTCGGTCCGGACCATCTCCGCCACCTCGCTCTCGATCCCGAACGCCGACCCGTCGCAGTCGATCCGGAAGCGCTTCGGGGCGACCCGGTCGTCGGGCAGGACGGGGATGCCCCAGAGCTCGTCCCACCCGAACAGCTCGTGGTTGCCCGGGTTCAGCAGGATCGCCCGCGGAGCCATCGGGCAGGTCCCGGCGTGATGATCCACCCCCCGGCGAATGAACTCCAGCATCTCGGCTTCGAGCGAGGCCACGCTCTGAATCTAGACCATCGGCCGCGGGCCGGCCACCGGCGCCTTGCTCACGCGGCGCCCGCCCGCCGGACGTGGATCAGCACGTTGCCGTAGTAGAGCCCGGTCCGGTCGATCCGGTCGCCGATCCAGCCGAGAAGGTTCACCACGAGGCAGAACCCCAGCCACGCCGGCAGCAGGAGGCCGATCGCCGCCCGCCCGCCGGCGCTCCCCGGCATCGCGTCGTAGGTCCAGCCGAGCAGGATCGACCCGAGGGTGCTCCCGATCCCTCCGTGGGGGTACACGCCGATGATCTCGAAGCGGTCCTCGAGGAGCCGCCTGACCCCGTGGCGCGAGAACCGCCGGTAGTCGTGCGGCGAGTTGTGCTCCCCGAAGATGAACGGCACCGTGATCAGGGCCTCCCCGCCCGGGCGGACCGCCCTGACCAGCTCGTCGACGGTCAGCTCGAGGTCGCCGACATGCTCGAGCACCTGCGTGCATACGACGACATCGAACTCCCCGTCGGCCACCGGCCACGGCTCCCCCGGCTCGATCACCGCATCGACCTCGGGCCCGGGGACCACGTCGATGCCGAAGTAGCGGGTCGCTCCGGGCACCCACGCCCGGTAGGGCTTGTAGCCGCACCCGACGTCGAGCACGCTCCCCTCGACCGGCCCGAGCAGCGGCCGCAGGACCGCGTAGAGCGGGGTGCCCGCCAGCCACTGGAAGTGCCACGGGCGCAGGTTCGGGTGGCGTCCGGCCACCAGGACGTAGAGGCGGTGGAAGAGGCTCGGCGCCGCGGCGGTGGGGGGAGCGGACGGACTCATCGCAAACACCGGTCGCTCGGCCGGGGCCCGGCGAGGGGGAAATTATAGGAGGGCCCGGCCACGTATCCTCCGCCGCCGGAATGCCCAAGCCAGCAATCGATCTCCTCGCCGGCTGGCTCGTCGCTCCCGTCGTGGCCTCCTACGCCGTCAAGCGCCGCCTGATCGGCGACGAGCGCGCCTACCTCGAGCAGAGCGAGCGGGCCGCTCGCTGGACCGGCCTCCTCGGTGAGCGCCGCCGCCGCCAGCTCCACCGCCGGCTCGGCACCCCCGTCGGCGACGGGGCGATCCTCCGTTTCGGCTGCATCCTCGAGCGGCCCCCCCTCAGCATCGGCCGGTTCACCGTGATCGGCCACTACGCCAACGTCCAGCACGCCCGCATCGGCAGCGACTGCTTGATCAGCGACTTCGTCTACATCCTCGACGGACCCCGCCAGCACAACTTCGACCGCCTCGACGTCCCGATCCGCGACCAGGGGATCACCATCGAGCAGGTCTCGGTCGGCTGCGACTCCTGGATCGGCGGGCACGCGGTGATCCTCGCCGACGTCGGCGAGCATTGCATCGTCGGCGCGACCAGCGTCGTCACCAAGCCCGTCCCCGACTACAAGATCGTCGCCGGCAACCCGGCCAGGGTGGTCGGCGACCGGCGCGACCGCCCGGGCCCCGGCGCCTAGGCGAAGGCCGTCCACCCGGGGGTAACATCACCCCTCGGATGGTGACCGAGGCCCAAGCCGCGACCCGCGGCACGGCGTCGGACGAGGCGCTGATCGAGATCGTCATCGTCGCGGCGACCGGCGCCCGTGAGCTCCTGCGCGACTGTCTGAACTCGGTCGCCCGCCACCCGCTCACCACCGGGTCGACCGTCACCTGGGTCGTCGACAACGCCACCGCCGACGGGACCCCGGACATGCTGGCCGCCGAGTTCCCCTGGGTCCGGGTCCTCCGGCTCGACCGGGTCACGAGCTTCGCCGCCGCCAACAACGCCGTCCTCCGGAACCTCCGCGCCCCGGTGGCGCTGCTGCTCAATCCCGACACCGAGCTCTCGGCCGGGGCGCTCGACCGGGCCCTCGCCGCCCTGCTCGCCGAGCCCGGGCGCGCCGTCGTCGGCGTTCGCCTCGTCCGCCGGGACGGGAGCTTCGATCACGCCGCCAAGCGCAGCTTCCCCACCCTGCTCGGCGCGCTCGGGCATTTCACCGGCCTCGGCCGCCGGGCCGGGACGAGCGGCCCGCTCGCCCAGTACCGGGCCCCGGCGGTCGCCGAGCTCGGCGCCGGCCGGGTCGACGCCGTCAACGGGGCGTTCATGCTCGTGCGCACCAGCGCCATCCGCGCGGTCGGCCTCCTCGACGAGGGCTACCGCCTCTACGGCGAGGACCTCGACTGGTGCTACCGCTTCCAGGCCGCCGGCTGGACCGTCTGGTACGACGGGGCGGCGACGGTCGTCCACGTCAAGGGCGCCGCCACCGTGCGCGAGCAGGGCCGGAGGCGACACCGGGACCTCCGGGTGAACTTCGCCTTCCACCACGCGATGGGGCGCTTCTACCGCAAGTACCGGGCCGGGCGGCGGCCGCTGCTCGACCTCCTGGTCTACGCCTGCCTGGCCTTGAAGTTCGTGGTCTCCGCCCTGAACAGCGCGCTCGCCCGCCGCGGAGACGAATGACGTGCTGATCAGCGCCGTCGTGGTCAACCTCGACGCGCGGGAGCTCCTGCTCAGCTGTGTCGCCTCGATCGAGGCCGCCCTGGCCCGGATCGACGGCCCGACGGAGATCCTCGTGGTCGACAACGGGTCGACCGACGGGGCCCCGAGCGCCCTGCGGGCCGCCCACCCCCGGGTCCGGGTGGTCGAGCTCGGCGAGAACCTTGGGTTCGCGGCCGCCGCCAACGCCGGCGTCGAGGCGACGACCGGCGACTGGCTGCTGCTCCTCAACAACGACGCCACCCTCGATCCGGCCGCGGTCGTCGAGCTCGCCCGGGCCGCGACCGGTCAGCCCGAGGTCGGCGCCCTGGCCGTCCAGATGCGCTTCGCCGCCGACGGGCGGATCAACTCCGCCGGGTTCGGCGTCGATCGGCTCGGCGTCGCCTACGACCGCCACCTCGGTCGGGCTCCGCGCGAGTCCGAGCGGGATCCGACCCCCGTCTTCGGGGCCAGCGCCGGCGCGGCCCTGATGCGTCGAACCATGCTCGACGAGCTCGCCGGCTTCGACCCGAGCTTCTTCCTCTACCTCGAGGACGTCGACCTCGCCTGGCGCGCCCGCATGCGCGGTTGGGAGTGCCTCTACGTTCCCGCGGCCGTGGCCCACCACCGCCACTCGGCGACCAGCCGTCACGGGTCCCCGTTCAAGCACTTCCACGTCGGGCGCAACCGGGTCCGCCTGCTCGCCAAGAACATGCCCACCCGCGAGCTGCTGATCTGGTGGCCCGGGATCGTGGCCTACGACCTCGCCTACTGCGCCTTCGCCGGGCTGACCGACCGCACCCTGATGCCGGTGCGCGGGCGCATCGTCGGACTAAGGGAGTGGAGGGTCTATCGCCGCGCCGGCGCCGCCCGCCGCTCGGTCGAGCTCGCCCCCGTCGAGGGCCCGTGGCGGGCGCTCCGGCGACGGCGGGGCGCCCGGGTCGGCGGTGGGGCGGCGCGGCGGCCGGGAGGCCGGGGCGACGGGAGCGGGCGTGACAGCGGGGGAGGACGGGACGGCGGGGGAGGGCGAGGAGGTCGGGACGCCGGGGACCCGCGGAGCGGCTAGCTAGTACGCCGGCCGCCGAGCCACGACGATGTCCTGGTAGGCGACACCCTCGGGATCGCCCGACCACAGGCCCGGTCGCACCCCGGTCACCTCGAGCCCGGCCCGCCGGAGCCCCTCGACCACGAACTCCTGC
>JAXDHK010000020.1:0-4296 GCA_034664545.1 Solirubrobacteraceae bacterium | reverse complement strand
CGGACGCGGCGGCCAGATCGAAGGCGGCCGGATCGGACGCGGCAGGACCCAAGGACGCGCCCGGACCCGATCCGGTGGCCGGACCGAGGGCGGCGGCGCCCGGGCGGGCGAGGCGCGAGCCCCGGGGGGTGGGGGCCGCCGGGCGGCGGGGACGGGCGCCGGCAGCCGGCTACACCCACATCGGACGGGCTCGATGCATCGCCGTCGGCAGCCTGCTGGGCGTGTCCGCGGCCGTGGCCATCATCGTCTCGACGACGACCGGCGGGGCAGCGCCCAGGGTCGCCGTGGCCGCCGGAGCGCCCCGACTCCACGCCCGCTACTGGATCGTCCGGCCGGGCCAGACGCTGCTCTCGATCGCCTCCCGAGAGCAGGCCGGGCTGGCCGACCTTCTCCGGCTCAACCCGCAGCTGATTCCCGGGAGCCTCCGGCCCGGCCAGCGCGTGCGCCTGCCCTGAGCCCGAGCCCGGGCGGCTCGGGTCGGGCGGGCCCCGCACCCGATCCCCGGGAGCCACCGGCCCGGCCGGCGCGGGCGCCCGCCCTGAGCCGGAGCCCGGCGGCTGGGCCCGGGCGGACGTGGCGCGCGGACGGACGGTGCGGGGCCGGCCAGTGTCGGGCCGGACCTGATGCAAGGCGGCGTGCGCGGCGTCCGGGGGGTCCCCTACTGTCGTCGAACACGTGTTCGATCAGGCCCAGCTCACCGAGCCCGACGCCCAGCCGTGGCTCGCCGAGCTCAACCCCGAGCAGCGGGCGGCGGCGACCCACGCCGGGGGGCCGCTCCTGATCCTGGCCGGGGCGGGGACGGGCAAGACGACGACCCTGTGCTCCCGGGTCGCCTGGCTCGTCGCCGGGGGGGTCCCGGCCGAGCGGATCCTGCTGCTGACCTTCACCCGGCGGGCGGCCCGGGAGATGGTCGAGCGGGCGCGGACGCTGGCCGGGCACGCGGCGCCCCACGCCGCGCGGATCGCCGGGGGGACCTTCCACTCGGTCGCCCATCGGACGGTCCGCGTCCACGCGGCCGCGCTCGGCCTCGGGCCGGGGTTCGGGGTCCTGGACGCCGGGGACGCGGCCGACCTGCTCGATCTGGTCCGCCAGGAGCTCGGGCACGCGGCGAGCCGGCGGCGATTTCCCCGGGCGCGGACGATGCTCGACATCTACTCGCGGACGGTCAACTCCCAGACGCCGCTCGAGGAGGTCCTGGCCGAGGCGTTCCCCTGGTGCGCCGAGCACCGGGAGGCCCTGGGCGAGACGTTCCGGGCCTTCGGGGCGCGCAAGCGCGTCCTCGGGGTGCTCGACCTCGACGATCTCCTCCTCTACTGGCGGGCTCTGGCCGGCGACCCGGTGGTCGGACCCCGGCTGGCCGACGCCTACGACCACATCCTGGTCGACGAGTACCAGGACGTGAACGGCCTCCAGGTCGACATCCTCCGGGGCCTGCGGACGAATCGGCCCGAGGTCACGGTGGTCGGCGACGACTTCCAGGCGATCTACGGGTTCCGGGCGGCGAGCGCTCGTCACATCCTCGACTTCCCCACCCACTTTCCGGGCGCCCGGACGGTGATCCTCGAGCGCAACTACCGGTCGGTCCGCCCGATCCTCGGGGTGGCCAACGCCGTCTCCGAGCAGGACAAAGTCGGCTACCGCAAGCAGCTGTGGACCGACCGGGACGGGGGGACCGCCCCCGAGCTGGTCATCCCGCGCGACGAGGCCGAGCAGGCGGGCGAGGTCTGCGACCGGGTCCTCGCCGCCCGGGAGCAGGGGATGGACCTCCGCCGCCAGGTGGTGCTCTTCCGGACCGGTCACGACTCGGCGCTGCTCGAGCTCGAGCTCGGCAGACGGCGGATCCCGTTCGTCAAGTACGGGGGCCTCCGATATCTCGAGGCGGCCCACGTCAAGGACTTCGTGGCGCTCCTGCGCCTGACCGGGAATCCCGCCGACGAGATGGCCTGGTTTCGCCTGCTCCAGCTCCTCGACGGGGTCGGGCCGACCCGGGCCCGCCGGGCACTCGAGGCGCTGCGTCCGCCTGACGGCGGGGGTCCGCCCGAGCTCGGGCGGTGGGGGGCGGCGGCGGCGGAGATCCCCCCGGGGGCCCGGGAGCACGCCGATGCCCTGGCGGCAGCGCTCGCAGAGGACTCCGACGAGGACCCGGCCGGGGTCCGAGCCGAGCGGCTCTACGCGGTCCTCGCCCCCCTGATCCGCCTCCGGTACGCCGACGCGGCGATGCGCCTGGTCGACCTCGAGCAGCTCGTCGGGGCGGCCGGAGGGGCCGAGGACCTCCGCCACTTCGTCGCCGAGCTCGCGCTCGATCCCCCGACCTCGAGCGCCGACCTGGCCGGCCCGCCCCACCTCGACGAGGACTACCTCGTGCTGAGCACGGTCCACTCGGCCAAGGGCCTCGAATGGGACGCCGTCCACCTGATCGCCGCCTACGACGGGAACTTCCCGGCCGACATGAGTACCGGGAGCGAGGAGGGCGTGGCCGAGGAGCGGCGCCTCTTCTACGTGGCCCTGACCCGGGCCCGGCGGACCCTGGCCGTCTACGTCCCGGTCCGCTACTACCACCGGCCGTCGGATGACGCCCACGGGTACGGGAAGCCGTCGCGCTTCCTGACCGACGCCGTCCAGCGTCTGTTCACGACGACCCGGACCGTAGAGGCGGCCCTGGCCGTGCCCGGCGCCGGGGATCCGGGCCGACCGCGGATCGAGGTCTCGGTCGACGCCCTGTTCGCCTGAGCGTCCCGCCGCCCGCAGCCGGCACGGGTGTCCGGATCCCGGACTATGATCGAGGTGTCGTGTTCAAGGGAGTGGGGTCGGCCGGCGACCGCCGGGGCTGGGCGCTGATGGGTGCGGCGCTGGTGCTGGTCGGGGCCTGGTCGGCGGTTCACCCGGGCGTCGGACGGGCGGCGAGCGCGACCTATGTCGTCGAGTACAAGGGCGACTACGGGTATCACACCGACCTCGAGCAACCGGCCACGGGAACCTCGGTCAAGGTCGACGAGACCTATTCGTGGGACATGACCCTGACGACCACGGTCAACGACGCCGGCCAGACGACCTCACAGCGGACCCTGACGGCGAACGGGACGCTCGGGCGGACGAGCATCCACAACGGACAGACCGACCTCGTCCAGAGCTGCGCCATCCGGGGGCTCACCCCGCCGGGGGCGCCCGACCTGTCCCGGCTGACCATCTTCGGGGGGGCGGCCGCCGGATCGGTCGACGTACACGCCTTCCTCCCGGCCTCGGCCGTCCCGGCCGACCACCAGCCGCCGGGTGGGGACGTGACCGTGACGGCGGCCCCCGACAACGGGAACGGCAACTGCGCGGCCTACGTCGGGACCTACGCGCTCGGCTGTCAGGCCGGGTCGTGCTTCGACGGGTGCCTCGGTTTCGGGATCTCGCCCGACTGGGACGCCGCCTTCGACCTGACCCTCAAGGGGAGCGCGACCCCGTCGGTCTCCCAGGCCGGCGGGGCGAGCCAGTCGAACTCGACGAGCTGCCCGACCGGGAACGAGTCCGGACGCCGGTCGATCCACGCGATCCTGACCGTCGTCAACCCGGCGGCCGCCGGCGGCGCCCCCCCGCTCCCGCCCGCCCCGGCCGCCGGGGCGACCCCGCCCGGGCCGGCGCCGGGCGCCCCGCCCCCGGGGCCCGCTCCAGCCGGGACGCCGGGGGAGACGACGATCGTCACCGGGCCAGAGCGTCCGGATCCGGCCGCCCTCCGGGCCGAGCTGGGCGGCCTGGCGACCCTTGTCGGGCGCAAGTGCGGGGATGGCGCCCTCGGGGCGACCCTCGATCGCCGGGGCGGGGCCGGGGCGACCGGTCTCGAGCGCCTCGGGGCGCTCGGGCTGACCGCGACCGAGCTCCTCGGGGGCCACACCCTCGACTGCGCCCGGAGCTTCGCCGAGTGGGAGGCGACCTCGGCCCGGGTCGACGGGTCCCCCACCGACGGGCGCTACGCCGAGCTGGCGCTGCCCCGTCCGTGGCGGACGGTCAGAGCCCCGGCCGGAGCCTGCCCGCCGGGGGCCGGAGCGGCTTCGTGCCGGGCGGTGCGCCAGGCGCTCGCCGCCTACGCCACGGCGGCCGGCCGCCGGGCGAGCCTGACCGAGGTTCTCGGACGTGTGGCCGGGCGGGCCGCCGGCGCCCGAGGCGCGTTCGGCGAAGATCCCCTGGCCCCGGCCGGGCTGGCCCTCCAGACGGCGGCGACCCGGGCCTACTCGGGTGAGCTCGTGGCGGCGAGCCGGGTCGAGCTCCGGGCGGCGCGGGCCCTGACCGCGGCCATCCGGAGGGCGGGATTCG
>JAXDHK010000019.1:0-3132 GCA_034664545.1 Solirubrobacteraceae bacterium | reverse complement strand
GCCCTCCCGGGGACGCCGATCTGGATCCTGAGCCCCCATCTCGGTCCCAACGGCCCCGAGTTCTGGGTCCAGGCCCGAAACCCCGACGGGAGCCTCGCCTACTACGGGGAGGCGCCGGGGGCGGGCGCCGCCGGCCCCACGCCGCCGGTCCCGGGGGTGGGCTCCCCGCCGGCGGCTTCGGGGTCGCGGGCGGCCGGGACGCTGGCCCTCTTCGAGCAGGCTCGGGGCCCGGGTACCTTCACCGGGCTGGCCACCCTCAGCCCGCCGCCCGGGGTCGCCGGCGCCCGCGCCGCCCGGACCTGCCCGGGGGGATGCCCGGCGAAGCCGACGGTGGTGTACGGGCGGGGGAGCACCAGGGCCGCCCGACGGGGCCGAGTCCTCCTCGTGATCAAGCCGACCCGGGAGGCCCTGAAGGCGATCACCGGGGCCGGGGCCCGGGGCGTCCGGGTTCGCGTCCGGGTGACCTTCGCCCCGAGCCGGGGCGGCCGGCGGACCACCCGGGTCGTGGCCATCGCCGTCGGCGGCGCCTAGCGAATCAGGGGGTCAGCAGGATCTTGAACGCCCCGTCTTCCTTCTTCTGGAAGATCTCGTAGGCGTGGGGGGCCTCGTCGAGGGGGACGTGGTGGGTGGCGAAGCTCTCGACCCCGAGGGGATCCTCGTCGCCGCCGACGAGGGGCATGATCGCGTCGATCCAGCGCTTGACGTTGGCCTGGCCCATCCGGAGGTTGATCTGCTTGTCGAACATCTGGATCAGGGGCATCGGGCTGACGGCCCCGCCGTAGACCCCCGAGAGCGAGATCGTCCCGCCGCGGCGGACGAGCTCGATCGCGGTGTGGAGGGCGCTCAGGCGGTCGATCCCGGCCTTCTCGGTCATCGGCCGGGCCAGGGCGTCGGGGAGCATGGCGGCGATCCGGTGGGCGAGCTTCCCGGCCGGGGCCCCGTGGGCCTCCATGCCGACGGCGTCGATCACCGAGGCCGGGCCCCGGCCGTCGGTCATCTCCCGGACCGCCTCGGGGAGGTCGCCGTCGTAGTCGTTGAGGTCGAGCGTCTCGACCCCGTGGGCCCGGGCTCGGTCGAGGCGCTCGGGGACGAGGTCGACGGCGAGGACGCGCCCGGCGCCCCGGTGCTGGGCGATCCGGGTCGACATCTCCCCGATCGGGCCGAGCCCGAGCACGAGGACCGTCCCCCCGTCGGGGACGTCGGCGTACTCGACCGCCTGCCAGGCCGTGGGCAGGACGTCCGAGAGGTAGACGAAGCGGTCGTCGGGTGGGCCGTCGGGCACCTTGATCGGCCCGTACTGGGCCTGGGGGACGCGGAGGAGCTCGGCCTGGCCGCCCGGGACCTGGCCGTAGAGCTTGGTGTAGCCGAAGAGCGCGGCTCCGGTCCCCTGCTCGTGGACCTGGGTCGTCTCGCACTGGGACTGGAGCCCCCGGTCGCACATGAAGCAGTGGCCGCAGGAGATGTTGAACGGGATGACGACCCGGTCCCCGGGGGCGATGTTCGTCACCTCGGGGCCGACCGCCTCGACCACGCCCATCGGCTCGTGGCCGAGGATGTCCCCGGGATCGAGGAAGGGGCCGAGGACCTCGTAGAGGTGGAGGTCGGATCCGCAGATGCCGCTCGAGGTGACCCGGATGACGGCGTCGGTCGGGGCTTCGATGGTCGGGTCGGCGACCGTGTCGACGCGGACGTCGCGGGTCCCGTGCCAGGTGACTGCGCGCATGCCGCCCGTCCTACCCACGGGTTTCGCCCGGCTAACCCGGCGGGTCAGCGCGCGGACCGTCCCGGGGTAGGGGCGGGCGCGGGGCGGGTAGTCGGGCGGACGTGCCCGGGAGCGCCCCCCACGGCGACGCCACGCCCTTCCTCCCGGACCGGCTGAGCCTGGCCGGGCTGCGCGAGGCGGCGGGGTCGTGCCGGGGCTGCCACCTCCACGGCCCGGCCACCCAGACCGTGTTCGGCGAGGGCCCGGCCCGGGCCGGGGTGGTCATGGTCGGGGAGATGCCGGGGGACCGGGAGGATCGGGCCGGCCACGTCTTCGTCGGACCCGCCGGGCGCGAGCTCGACCGGGGGCTCGAGCGGGTCGGCATCGACCGGGGTGCGGTCTACATCACCAACGTCGTCAAGCACTTCAAGTTCGAGGAGCGCGGGAAGCGGCGGATCCACCAGTCGCCGAAGAAGTTCGAGGTCGACGCCTGCCTCCCGTGGCTGCGGGCCGAGCTGGCCGTGGTCGAGCCGTCGGTCCTCGTCATCCTCGGGGCCGTCGCCGGGAAGGCCCTGCTCGGGTCGGGCTTCCGCCTGACCCGGTGCCGGGGCCGGTGGCTCGAGTCCGACCTGGCCCCCCGGGTGGCCGCCACCATCCATCCGTCGGCGATCCTCCGGGCCCGGGACGACGAGGCCCGGCACGCCGAGCGGGAGGCGTTCATCGCCGACCTCGGGTTCGTCGCCGGGGCGCTGCGCCCGGCCGGGTCGGCGTCGGGGTCGGGGTCGGGGTCGGGGTCGGGGGGCGGCTGAGGGCGGTCAGCGCGAGCGAGCGCCGATCCCGGTGAGGAGCTCGCGCAGGCGGAGCGGGCCGTCGCCGCCGGGCTCGAGCGGCGGGGTCGGGGCGCCGTCGCCCCGGCGCATGGCGTCGATCAGCTCGAGGAGAGCGGCCCCGGCGGTCCGGGTCGGGGTCCAGCCGAGCTCGCGATGGGCCCGGGAGATGTCCATCAGGGGGACCCCGAGCCCGAGGTCGAGCCACCCGGGCGGGGTGGGCTGGAGGCGCAGGCGCCAGCTGAGGTCGGCCGCGGCCCGGACGAGGCCGGCCGGGACGGGGACCGGCCGGGCACCGAGGAGGCGGCCGAGCTCGGGGGGGTCGAGCACCGGCTCGGCGGCGATGTTGAACGCCCCCCGGACCGGGCGGGTGGCGGCCAGGCGGTAGGCCTCGCCGACGTCGAGGGAGTGGACGGCCTGGAAGCGGAGCCGGTCGATCGCCGGGACGAGCGGGATCAGCCGGCGGCGGAGGAGCGGGGTCGGGAGGAGGGGACCGGCGAACAGGCGGCGGATCCCGGAGGCGGCCGGGCCCTTGAAGATCAGCCCGGGCCGGAGGCGGACGACGCGCATCTCGGGGTGGGCGGCCTCGAAGGCGTCGAGGAT
>JAXDHK010000018.1:0-5199 GCA_034664545.1 Solirubrobacteraceae bacterium | reverse complement strand
CGTCGGGGAGCTGGGCCTCGCCCGGGTGGCCGAGGTCGGGGTGCTCGACCCGCTCGACGGCGCCGCCGAGGGGGATCTCGAACCAGACGTGGGTCGTGCCCTCGTGGACGCCCCAGCGGTCGGCGAGCTGGCCGACGATCAGCAGGCCGCGGCCGCCGACGCCGTCGAAGCCGCCCTCGTCGCGTATCTGCCGCTCGAAGCCGCCGCCCTCGTCGATCACCTCGCCCTTGACGGTCTGGCCGTCGGCCTCGATCCGGAGCTCGATCTCGCCGGACCCGTGGACGACGGCGTTCGAGACGAGCTCGCTGACCGCGAGGGTGACGTCGGCCAGCGTCTGGGCCGGGAGGATGTCGACGAGGTGCTCCCGAACCGCCTGGCGGGCGAGGGAGCTGGCGGTGAGATCACGCGGTAGGACGATCGAGAAGGTGACGGACACGCTGGCCTTACGTGGCGGGGGCCGTACTGGCCGGGTCCCCACACTGTAGACCCGCCGGCGGCCGGGCCGGCTGCGGCCGGGGGCGAGCGGCGGCGATTCAGTCGCCGAGCCCGGCCCGGCCGTGGGGGGCGGCGAGGTCGAGAACCGGCCCGACGGGGACGATGCCCGTCGGGTTGATCATCCGGTGGGTCACGTAGTAGTGGCGCTTGATGTGGTCGAGGTCGCACGTCCCGGCGACCCCCGGCGTCTGGTAGAGGTCGCGGAGGTAGGGGCCGAGGCTCGGGTAGTCGACGATCCGCCGGAGGTTGCACTTGAAGTGGCCGACGTAGACCGGGTCGAAGCGCAGGAGCGTCGGGAAGAGCCGCCAGTCGGCGAGCGTCTGGCGCGACCCGAAGAGGAACCGCCGGCCGGCGAGCCGGTCGTCGAGCATGTCGAGCGTGGCGAACACCGGGTAGACGGCCTCCTCGTACGCCGCGGCCGTCCGGGCGAATCCGGCCCGGTAGACCCCGTTGTTGACCGTCTCATAGACGATGTTCTGGAGCGCGTCGATCTCGCCGCGGAGCTCACTGGGGTAGAAGTCGCGCTCCGGGTGTTCGGCCACGTGGTCGAAGGCGTGGTTGAGCATGACGAGGATGTCGGCCGACTCGTTGTTGACGATCCGCCCGGTCTCCCGGTCCCAGAGGACGGGGACGCTGACCCGGCCGTCGAAGGACGGGTCGGAGGCGGCGTAGGCCTCGGCCAGGTAGGACCACCCGTTGATCGGGTCGCCGGTCGCCCCGGGGACCTCCCGGAAGGCCCAGCCGCGATCGTCACGGATCGGATCGACGATCGACATGCCGATCGCCGCCTCGAGGCCCTTGAGCCGGCGGAGGATCACCGTCCGGTGGGCCCACGGGCAGGCGAGCGAGACGTAGAGGTGGTAGCGGCCGGAGGCGGCCGGAAAGCCGGAGCTCCCGTCGGCGGTGACCCAGTCACGGAACCGGCTCTCCTGGCGGTGGAAGCGCCCGTCGGTCCCCCGCTCGGCCGGGCCGGGCCCGAGTTCGGTCGCTGTCTCGGTCATGGGGCTTCGTCCCTTCGCCGTGGGGGGGCGGACCCGGACGCCGGGCCCGGGGCCCGGGCCGCAGGCCGGTCCGAGCATCCTAGCAAGAGGTTGCGCGCGCAACCGTGTCGCGGAGGGGGCGGAGCCGTCTGCGGGCTCTGAGGGCCCCGGCGGGCGCGATATCCTGGTGGGTGGAATGGGCCTCTTCGGATACAAGTCCCGGCGTGAGCGCGAGTGGGAAGAGGTCCGCACCCAGGCGCGCGACGACCTCGTCGCCCTGGGGGACGACATCCGGGCGCTCGACGTCGACGTCCAGATGCCGAACGTCTCCCCCGACGCGGCCGAGCGCTACCAGCAGGCGGTCGAGGCCTACGACCGGGCCAACCGGGTGTTCGAGGCCGCCCGCCGGCCCGAGGATCTGGCTCCGGTCAGCGAGACGCTCGAGGAGGGCCGGTACGCGATGCTGGCCGCCAAGGCCCATCTCGCCGGCCGCCGGCCGCCCGAGCGGCGGCCGCCCTGCTTCTTCGACCCCCGGCACGGACCCTCGACCGACGAGGTCGACTGGGCTCCGGAGGGCGGCGCTCCCCGGCCGGTGCCCGCCTGCCGGGCCGATGCGGTGCGGGTGCGCGACGGCTTCAGCCCCCACGGCCGCCAGGTCATGGTCAACGGCCGACCGACCAACTACTGGAACGCCCCCGCCCACTACGCGCCCTGGGCCGGTGGCTACTACGGGGGCTTCGGCGGGGGCGGGATGTTCGAGGGGCTGCTCATGGGCTCGCTCCTCGGCGGGGCGATCGGCCTGGCCGGCGGAGGCCTGATGGACGGGATCTTCGGGGACGGGGACGGCGGCTGGGGCGGGGACGGGGACGGCGGCGACTGGGACGGCGGAGGCGGCGGCGGCGGGGACTTCGACGGCGGGGGTGGCGGCGGCTTCGACGGCGGCGGGGGCGGGGACTTCGGGGGCGGCGGCGGGTTCGACGGCGGGGGCTTCGACTTCTGACCCGTCCGGCCCGGGCCGGGCCGGGGCGCCCTCCTATCCGGCGGCGGTGGCCGGGACCTCGTAGCGGCGGCGGATCGAGTAGAGCGTGGTGCGCTCGGCCGCCGGGCGCCCGGCCCGGTGGGCGGCGGCGATCAGCTCGGGCGGATCGAGCCGGATCCCGTGGTAGGAGCCGGCCATCCGGGAGATCGACTCCTCCATCAGGGTGCCGCCGAGGTCGTTGACCCCCCACCGGAGGGACTCGGTGGCGACGTCGAGGCCGAGCTTGACCCACGAGGCCTGGAGGTTGGTGATCGTGCGCCCGAGGGCGAGGCGGAAGACGGCCGTGTGCTTGAGGCTCTCGGCGGCCGAGATCTCCTCGATCCCGTGGGTGCGCCCGAGCATCGTGTGGAAGGGGATGAACGAGAGGGGGACGAACTCGGTGAACCCGCCGGTCCGCTCCTGGAGCTCCCGGACCACCCGCATGTGCTCGGCGAGCTCCCACGGCTCCTCGATGTGGCCGAACATGACGGTCACCGTCGAGGGGATGCCCTCGGCATGGGCGGCCTCGATCACCTCGACCCACCGGGCGACCGGGAGCTTGTTGGGCGAGATCCGCTCGCGAACCCCGTCGTCGAGCACCTCGGCCGCCGTCCCCGGGGTCGAGTCGAGCCCGGCGGCGCGCAGGCGCCGGAGGACCTCCCGGGAGGTGAGGCCCGAGACGTCCGCCATGTGGGCGACCTCCATCGGCGAGTAGGCGTGGAGGTGGAGGCCGGGGGCGATCTCCTTGATCAGACGCAGCCACCGCTCGTAATCGGGGAGGCCCCAGTCGGGGTGGATGCCCGACTGCATGCAGATCTCCGTGGCCCCGTAGGCGATCGCCTCGTGGACCCGGCGCTCGAGCTCCGGGCGATCGTGCTCGTAGGCGTCGGGTGAGCGCCGGCCCTGGCCGAAGCCGCAGAACGAGCAGCCGACGATGCAGACGTTGGAGACGTTGATGTTCCGGTTGACCACGAAGGTCACCGTGTCCCCGGCCAGCTCCCGGCGGAGCTCGTCGGCCGCCTGGCGGATGTCCTCGATCGCCTCGGGGCGGGTCTCGGCGAAGAGGGCGGTCAGCTCCTCGGGGCCGAGCGGGAGGCCCTCGCGCCCCCGGGCGACCGCCCCGGCGACGAGGTCGCCCCGGATCGGCCGGTCGGCGCGCCGGCCGGACCCCCGGCGGGGGATGAACGACCAGTAGCGCTGGCGGATCACGTCGAGCACGCCCTGGGCGACCCAGGCCGGATCGATGTACTGGGGGTAGACGCAGAGGCGCTCGGTCAGGGCCATCCCCTCCCCGGCCAGCCGCTTGCGGACCTGGTGGGGTGAGGGAAACGGATGCTCCGGGGAGATGTGGTCGCCGTTGGCCGAGAGGCCGCCGAGGTCGGTCGCCCCGGCGGCGACGAGCTCGGGCCACCAGTCCGAGAGGTTGGGCGGGACCTGGATGCCGACGTCGGGCATCAGGCGCCGGCACTCGGCGACCAGGCGCCCGAGGTCGTCGATCGAGACCGGGCAGGCCCAGGCCGGGAGCTCCTCGGAGGCCGCTTCGGCCGGCCCGGCGACGCCGGTGCGCCAGTAGTCGGCGGCGGCGGCCCCGGCGATCTCGGCCGGCTCCTGACCGTAGTAGCGGGGGTGGGGGACGAAGTTCTGGAGGATCACCTCCTGGATGTGGCCGTGGCGGGAGTGGACGGCGGCGATCGCCTCGAGCGAAGCCACCCGGTCGTCCTCGGTCTCGCCGATCCCGACGAGGATGCCCGTCGTGAACGGGATCCGGAGGGCGCCGGCCGCCTCGAGCGTGGCCAGCCGGACGCTCGGGTGCTTGGTCGGGGACCCGGCGTGGGCCGCCAGGGCGGGGTTGGTCGACTCGAGCATCAGCCCCTGGGAGGCCGTGACCTCGCGCAGCCGGGCGAGGTCGTCGGGGCCGAGGACGCCGAGGTTGGTGTGCGGGAGGAGGCCCCGTTCGAGCGCCCGCTCACACGTCCAGACGACGTAGGCGGTGAAGTCGGCGTGGCCGTACTCGGCCAGGCGCCGGGCGACCTCGGGGTTGATCTCGGGACGCTCGCCGGTCAGGACGAGGAGCTCCTTGACGTTGCGCCTGGCGGCCCCCTCGAGGATCGCCTCGACCTCGTCGGGGGCGTGGAGGTGGGCCTGGTGGGTGGCGAAGGCGCAGTACTTGCAGTAGCAGCGGCACGTTCGCGACAGGGAGAGGGTCAGGTTGCGCGAGAAGGTGACGCGGCGGGGCATTCGCCCTCAAGTCTACGCCGGGCCCACCTATAGTCCCGGCGATGCCCGAGGGTCCCACCGTCCGCGCCGGGCTCCTCCGCGCGCTCGGGCTGGCGGCCTGCGCGGCGGTCGTCCTCGTGGGGTGCGGGAGCGCCCGGTCCGGGTCGCCGACCCGGGCGACGCTGGTCCTCGACTTCACGCCCAACGCCGTCCACGCCGGGATCTACTCGACGGTCGTGCGGGGCTATGACCGGGCGGCCGGGGTGCGCCTCGACGTCCGCGAGCCGTCGTCGTCGACCGACTCGGTCAAGCTCCTCCTGAGCGGCCGGGCCGACTTCGCCGTGCTCGACATCCACGACCTTGCGATCGCCCGGGCCGCGGGCCGGGACGTCGTCGGCGTGCTGGCGCTCGTCCAGCGACCCCTGGCCGCCGTCCTCGCCCAGCCGGGGATCCGCACGCCGCGCGACCTGGCCGGAAAGTTGGCCGGGG
>JAXDHK010000017.1:0-2804 GCA_034664545.1 Solirubrobacteraceae bacterium | reverse complement strand
TCCCGGAGGCGCGGCTCGGGGAGCATCGAGGTCAGGCCGTCGCTGCACAGCAGGTAGACGTCCCCGGCCTGGCTGCGGTGGGTCAGCGTGTCGACCTCGACCTCAGGCTCGGGCCCGAGCGCCCGGGTGATGATCGACCGCTGGGGGTGCTCGTCGGCCTCGCGCTCGGTCAGCTTCCCCTGGCGGACGAGCTCGGCGACCAGCGAGTGGTCCTCGGTCAGCATCGTCAGCACCCCGTCCCGGAGGCGGTAGGCCCGGCTGTCGCCGACGTGGGCGACCGCGATCTCCCCGGCCCCGACGTGGAGGGCGGTGAGCGTCGTGCCCATCCCCGCCCGCTGGGCGTCGGCCCGGGAGAGCTCGTGGATGCGCCCGTTGGCCTCGTGGACCCGGCGGGCCAGCCGCTGCTCGGCGCTTCCCGCCTCGTCGTCGAGGCCGGCGCTGAACACCTCGACCGCCGTGCTCGAGGCCACCTCTCCGGCCTGGGCGCCCCCCATCCCGTCGGCCACCACGAAGATCGGCGTCCGGGCGAGGTAGGAGTCCTCGTTCATCCGCCGCTCCCGACCGGTGTCGGTCCTCGCATGGTGTTCGACGACGCGCAGCATCATCCCTCCTCGTAGCTGAACTCGCTGTCGCCAATCCGCACCCGGTCACCGTGGTGCAGCGGCGCTGGACCGTGGAGCAGCTCCTCGTTGAGGTAGGTGCCGTTGGTGGAGCCTAGATCCTCGAGCACGACGGCGCCCGCCTGGCGGGAGACCCGCGCGTGGCGCGAGGAGGCGAACGGGTCCTCCAAGCGGATCTCGGCCGCCTCGCCCCGGCCGAGGACGGCCCCGTCGTCGATGTCGTAGATCATCCCCGGCGAATGGCCCGGCGCCCGCTCGACGACGAGCCGGGGGGCGACCGCCTCCCGGGCCACGGGTCCGGTCGAGGCCGAGTGGAGGCCGGTGCCCTCGGCGTAGACCGGGGAATGCTGGACCCGCGCCGCGCTCAGGTCGCGCAGCGCGCTCCGGGAGACCCAGAGCAGGAAGAGGTAGAGCACGGCGATGAAGCCGAACTTCAGGGCGACCGACACCGGGTCGAGGGTCGTCATCCCGGTCAGCCGACCTCGATCGACAGCCGGGCGGCGCCGAGCTCGATCGTGTCCCCCGGATGGATGGCCTCCGCCCCCCGGACCCGCTCGCCGTTGACGCGCACCCCGTTGGTCGAGCCGAGGTCGTGGATCGCCCAGCCGTCGGGGGTGGCCCGGATCTCGGCGTGGCGGCGGGAGACGTCGGTGCTCGTCATCACGATGTCGCAGTCCCGGCTGCGGCCGATCAGGGCCCCGTCCGGGCCGAGCGGCATCCGCTTGCCCTCGACGACGACGAGGACCCGGGTCCGGTGGGCATTCCGGGCCGCCTCGAGCGGCTCCCGGAGGCGCTCGGCCGAGCTGAAGACCATCGTCTGGCCGCTCCCCCGGGCCCCGGGCGCGGCCGGGGCGGGCGAGCTCGCCTCGTCGGGTCCCTCCGCCGCCTCGAGGCGGACCCGCCGGGCCTGGATCCCGCAGTCGCCGAGCGCCAGCCGCTCGTCGGTCTGGAACTCGATCACCGGGCGGGCGGCCATGGTCAGCCCCTCGGCCCGGGCGTGCTCGAGCAGGGCGGCGCCCAGCTCGTCGATCACCGCCTGCTCGAGGCCCTCGTAGTGGGCGCGATCCTCGGGGCCGAGCCAGACGACGTACTCGTTGGGCACGTAGGTCCGGGCCAGCGACACCGTCCGGTGGTCATCCATCTCCCGGGTCAGGCGCCGGGCGAGCTCGACCGGCTTGATCTCCGACCGGAAGGCGCGGCCGAACGCACCCTCGACGAGGCCGGCGATCTTGGTCTCGAGGCTCCTGAGTACGCTCATCTCGCTTGCGCCCTGGCGCTGGATCGGGCCGGCTCACGCGCTCGTGCGCGAAGGCAGTCCCTGGGCCATGCTACGCAACGCCGGGGCCGGCGGGGGCGCCGGCGCGCCCGGGCGACCGGGCCAGGGCGAGCCCGACGGCCGCCGCGGCCCCGAGCAGCACCGATCCGGTTCCCGGACCGCCGGCCCCGACGCCCAGCACACCGGTCGCGGCCACGAGCCCCGTCGTCCAGGCGATCGCCCCGAGGGCCCGTCCGATCCCCGCCCGCCCGGGGACGACCCAGGGCATGACCAGGGCCGCCGCCGCCCAGACGCCGGCCAGGAGCAGGACCGGGCCGCCGAGGAGCGGGAGGACCGCGTGGGTGATCGCGTCGGGCACCGAGCCCTCCCACCCGGCCCGGGAGAGGGTCCCCGGTGGGGGCCCGAAGAGGAGCCGCGTCCCGTAGAGCGGCTCGGCCAGGGTCAGCCACCAGGCGCCGAGGGCCCCGAGCGCGACCCGCTGCCAGGCGTCGGCGCACCGCCCGGCCAGCGCCGGGAAGGCGACGGCAAGCCCGAGGGCCCCGAGCCCCGGGCCGAGGGCCGGCGCCGACCACTCCCAGGGGGCCTGGCGCAGGAGCAGCGGGACCGGGGCGATCGCCAGGGCGAGGATCAGCGCGGCCCCCGGCTCGCCGCTGGCCACCAGCCAGCCGATGCCCGTGGCCCCGAGCCCGATCCACCCCGTCCGGGGGAGCAGGCCGACGCCGACACCCGCGGCCGCGGCGGCCCAGAGGGCCGAGACCGGCGAGGCCGGGCCCAGGGGGGTGGCCAGGGCGGCGAGGACGAGTACGCAGGCGGCGAGGCCGGCGACCCCCCGGGGCTGGCGGGGGCCGATCAGCCGGGCCGGGGGGGCCGGGCGGTCGCGGGGGGCACGGCCGCCGTGGCGGTGGGGC
>JAXDHK010000016.1:0-6926 GCA_034664545.1 Solirubrobacteraceae bacterium | reverse complement strand
TTCCGGTTGGGGAGGCGGGACACCCAGCGATCAGCGCCCGGCGGGCGATGCGCCACCGGCCGGCGATGCACTGGACCCACAGGCGGTCCTCCTCATTGAGAGCAACCACGGCCGGCTCGTCGACCTGTAGGGGACGCTTCGGGATCTCGGGCGCCGTGCGTGCGGTTACTCGCCTCACCGGCTCGATCTTGCCACGGCGCCCCGACGGCAGCCGGCCGGAGCAACGATGCGCGACGCAGATCTGTGGGGGATCGTCCCAGCTGTCGGGAGCTATGTCACTTCGTCAGCCCCTCCTCGGTCCCCCCGCCGCCCCAGGTCCAGCCCGCCCACGACCCGGGACGCCGATCGGTCCGAGCGGACCGGTACCGTTGGGCCAGCTGATACCGACATGCCGACCCGGTTCGTCCATACCAACCTCCGCGTTCGCGACGTCGACGCCTCCCTGCGCTTCTACGAGGCCCTCGGCTTCGAGCCGCGCGGACGCCTCCAGTTCGAAGGCGCCTACAACGTCTACCTCGGACTCCCCGGCCAGGGCGACACCCTCGAGCTGACGGTCAACGACGGCCGGACCGAGCCCTACGACCTCGGCGACGCCTACGGCCACCTGGCGCTCACCGTCGACGACCTCGACGCCACGCTCGCCGACCTCGCCCCCGCCGGCATCCACCCCGAGAAGCCGCCCTACCATCCGGGCGACCGCCCCGAGATCAGGATCTGCTTCGTCGGCGATCCGGACGGCTACCGGGTCGAGCTGATCGACGGAGAGTTCCCCACCCCCCAGGATCCACCCGCCTGACAGGAGGCCCCGTGCTGTTCTTCGTCCGCTTCGACGTCACCCAGCCCAATTCGGTGTCCAACGCCGACCTCGTCGCGATCTGGCGGCGCGAGGCGGCCGCCGCCCTCGCGGCGATCGACGCCGGGGCGGTCAAGCACCTCTGGAAGGTGGCCGGCCAGCGGGTCGTCCTCGGCGTGATCGACCTCCCCTCGGCCGAGGATCTCGACGCGGCTCTGGCCAGCCTCCCGATCATCCGGGAGATGGGCGGGGGAGTCCGGACCGAGGCCTTTCCCATCTACGACTACGCGACGTTCGCGGCCGCCCTCGACGACGGAGTCCACGGCCCGTAGACCGACCCCGGCCGATCCCCGGAGCGCCCGGGCGCTCGGCCCGGCCGGACGGGACGGACGCGGCCGAACGCCGGCCCGGCCGGCCGTCGTGCCGCCACCCCGGAAGGCGGTCCCGCTCCCGGACAAACGGCCAGAAAGACGGGGCCCAGGCGGGCATGCAGGCCCCGTTTTCGAACATCCGTCCGAGTTGCATTTAGGCGGGTTCAGCTCGGGCGCCAAGCTGACGATGGAGGGATATCCGCTGCGCCTCCCGGACCAAACGGGGAGGCCCCGGGACCGGCGCTGGGCCGGGACCGAGCCGGCGCGGCGACCATCGCTTGGGTCCCTCTCACCTGTCAAGGAGCTCGTCAATGAGCGTGTCCGTCCGTCATCGCCTCCGTGGCCTCGCCGCCTCGGTTGCCGTCAGCGCCGTCGCGCTCGGCGCCTTCTCCGCCGCCTCCGCCCAGGCCAGCGTGGTCAGCCTGAGCGCCTGCGACGACTCGCTGCTCAGCCAGCCGTTCCTCCCCTGGGCCGACGTCAACTCCTACAAGCTCGCCCCGGGCGGCGACTTCGAGGGCACGCTCGACGGGTGGACGACGACCGGGGCCGCCGGCCTGGCCACCGGGAGCGAGCCCGCCGGGGTCACCGGATCGGTCGGATCCTCGTCGCTCGCCCTCGGGGCCGGGTCCTCGGCCGAGTCGCCCGGGACCTGCGTCAACGCCGCCTACCCGAGCTTCCGCTTCTTCTCCCGGACCACGACCCCGGGTTCGGTCCTCGCCGTCTCGGTCGTCTACAAGACCCTGCTCGGCCAGACCGCCATCCCGGTCGGCGTGGTCGCCCTCGGGAGCACCTGGACGCCGACCGTCCCGATGCTCACCGGCTCGGCCATCCCCGGCCTGCTCTCCGGGGGGACGGCCGCCGTCGGCCTCCGCTTCACCCAGGTCAGCGGGAGCTCCCAGATCGACGACGTGTACGTCGACCCGCACGGGATGCACTAGACAGAGGTCGGAGCTCGCCCCGGGGCCGGCGCTCGCGCGCCGGCCCCGCCGCGCGTGGTGACCCGGTTTTCCGGCGTCCGGGGTACCGGTATCATCGGGTCAGACCCGGCCTACCATGGACATAGACTCATACGAGAGTCCCGAGGCGGAAGCCCTTCTTCGGGCCGCCCAGACTCGCCGAAGCCGGCGGGTCCCGCTCGGACACGAGGTGCTCACCCACGGGCTCGCGGTCACGGGGTTCGTCTCGGCGGCGGTCGCGCTCGCCGTCTTCGCCCCGTGGAACCGGTCGCTCTCGGTCGCGACCCTCCTCATCACGATCGCCATGTACGTCGCCGCCGCGAGCGTCCGCTTCCCGGTCGGGAGCGTCTGGGCCTATCCGACCCAGCTCGTGTTCGTCCCGATGCTCTTCGTCCTCCCGACCCCGATCGCCCCGGCGGCCGTCGCGGCGGCCATGCTCCTCGCCCGGACGCCCGACGCCCTCGCCGGACGGATCACCCCGGCCCGGCTGGTCGCCGTCCTCGGGGACTGCTGGTACGCGATCGGCCCGGCGCTCGTCCTCGTCGCCGCCGGGTCCCCGGCCTTCAGCTGGGACCACTGGCCGCTCTACGTCGGGGCCCTGGCCGCCCAGGTCGCCTTCGACTCGACCTCGACGATCTCCCGGTGCTGGTTCGCCGAGCGGATCCCCCCGCGGGGCCAGCTCCTGACCATGGTCTGGACCTTCGGCGTCGACTGCGCCCTCTCGACCGTGGGCCTCCTGATCGCCTCGGCCGCCGTCGCCCGGCCCGGACTCGTCCTCCTGGCCCTCCCCCTGACCGGGATGCTCGGGCTCTTCGCCCGGGAGCGCCACGAGCGCCTCGACCAGGTCCTGACCCTGAGCTCGGCCTACCGGGGGACGGCGCTGCTCCTGGCCGACGTCGTCGAGGCCGACGACTTCTACACCGGCGAGCACAGCCGGGGCGTGCTCGAGCTCTCGCTCGCCGTCGCCGACGTCCTCGGGCTCGACGCCACCCGCCGGCGGATCGTCGAGTTCGCCGCCCTCCTCCACGACATCGGGAAGATCCGGGTGCCCAAGACGATCATCACCAAGCGGGGGCCGCTCGACGACAACGAGTGGACGATCATCCGCCGCCACACGATCGACGGCGAGGCGATGCTCTGCCAGGTCGGGGGCGCCCTCGTCGAGGTCGGGCGGATCGTCCGGGCCTCGCACGAGCGCTACGACGGCGCCGGGTACCCCGACGGCCTGACCGGCGAGGAGATCCCCCTCGAGGCGCGGATCGTCACCGCCTGCGACTCCTACAGCGCGATGACCACCGACCGGCCCTACCGGCGGGGACGCTCGGCGGCCGAGGCCATGGCCGAGCTCGAGCGGTGCGCCGGGAGCCAGTTCGACCCCCGGGTCGTCGCCACCCTCGGCGACGTGATCCGCCGGGAGGCGGCAGCCCCCGCCACCGGTCCCGCGGCCCCCGAGCGCCCGGCGAAGGTCGGGATCAAGGAGCCGACGCCGACCCGCTGACGCCCCCGGGGCCGGTTCGCCCGGGGGATGTTTCTGGAGCGGTGGCTGGCATCGGCGGCCGGGCACCCGCAGCCCCGACGGCCCCCTCAGCCCCGGGCGGCCGGCCGGGAGGCCAGGCCCGCGGGCAGGCGGGCGTCGGCCTCCTCCCGGGTGAGCGGGAAGTGGCAGGCGGCGAGCGTCGCGTTCCCCTTGTCCTCGAGCCGGGGCTCCTCCTCCCCGCAGATCGGCTGGGCCTTCGGGCACCGGGTGTGGAAGCGGCAGGCCCGGGGTGGATTGGCCGGGCTCGGGACGTCGCCGGTCAGGAGCGGGCGCGCCCGGCGGCTGGCCGGATCGGCGACCGGCACGGCCGAGAGGAGGGCCCCGGTGTAGGGGTGGCGGGGGAAGCCGTAGAGCGAGGCGTTCGGGGCGAGCTCGACGACCTTGCCCAGGTACATGACGATGACCCGGTCGCACATCTGGCGGATCACCGACAGGTCGTGGGCGATCAGGACCAGGGTCAGGTTGAACTCCCGCTGGAGGCGGCGGAGGAGGTTGACGATCTGGGCCTGGATCGAGACGTCGAGCGCCGAGACCGGCTCGTCGGCGATGATCAGCTTGGGCTGGAGGGCCAGGGCCCGGGCCACCCCGATGCGCTGGCGCTGGCCCCCGGAGAACTCGTGGGCGTAGCGGTTGTAGTGCTCGGGGTTGAGGCCGACGATCTCCATCAGCTCCTGGACCCGTCGCCGCCGGTCGGCCTCGTCCTTGTGGATCCCGTGGATCACGAGCGGCTCGGCGACGATCGACCCGATCGTCTTGCGGGGATTCAGCGACGAGTACGGATCCTGGAAGATGATCTGCATCTCCCGGCGCAGGGCCTTGAGGTCGCCGCCCCGGAGCTTGGTGATGTCGCGCCCCTCGAAGTGGACCTCCCCGCTCGTCGGGTCGAGCAGCCGGGTCACCAGGCGGGCGGTCGTGCTCTTCCCGCACCCGCTCTCCCCGACGATCCCCAGCGTCTCGCCCCGGCGGACCTCGAAGCTGACCCCGTCGACCGCCTGGACGGCCCCGACCTGCCTCTGGATGATGATGCCCCGGGTGATCGGGAAGTGCTTGACCAGGTCGCGGGCCTCGATCAGGGGCTCGGTCGGGGCGGCGGCCGGGCTCACGCCGGTCCCTCGTCGGACCCGGCGGCCGCCGCCACCGGGACGGTCCCGGCCTTGAGCGCCGCCCAGTCCCGGCGGCGGGCCTGCTCGCCGAGCAGGCAGGCGACGAGGTGCCCGGGGGCGCCGGTCACCGGGAGGAGCGCCGGGTCGATCTGGGCGTGGCTGGGCTGGGCGTAGGCGCAGCGGGGGTGGAAGTGGCAGCCCGACGGCCGGTTGATCAGGCTCGGCGGGCGTCCGGGGATCGGGATCAGCTCCTCCCCGGGCTCGCCCTCGAGCGACGGGATCGACTTCAGGAGGCCCCAGGTGTACGGGTGCTGGGGGGCGGCGAAGAGCGACGCCGTCGGGGCGATCTCGACGATCCGCCCGGCGTACATGACGGCGATCTCGTCGGCCATCTCGGCCACCACCCCGAGGTCGTGGGTGATCAGGATGATCGCCATCCCGAGCTCGCGCTGGAGGCGCTCCATCAGGGCGAGGATCTGCGCCTGGACGGTCACGTCGAGCGCCGTGGTCGGCTCGTCGGCGATCAACAGCCTCGGCTCGTTGGCCAGGGCCATGGCGATCATCGCCCGCTGGCGCATGCCCCCGGAGTACTCGTGGGGATACTCGTCGACCCGGCGGTTCGGGTCGGGGACCCCGACGAGCTCGAGCAGCTCGACCACCCGGGTCCGGGCCGCCGCCTTGCTCACGTCCCGGTGCACCCGGATCGCCTCGCTCAGCTGCCGGCCGACCCGGTAGAACGGATGCAGCGAGGACAGGGGGTCCTGGAAGATCATCGAGATCTCGTTGCCCCGGATGTGGCGCATCTCCTCGGCCGGGAGCTCGACGAGGTCCCGGCCCTCGAAGAGGATCCGCCCCGAGATGGTGGCGTTGGCCGCCCGGGAGAGGCCGAGGATCGTCCCGGCCCCGACGCTCTTGCCCGAGCCCGACTCCCCGACGATCCCGAGCGTCTTCCCCCGCTCGACCCGGTAGGAGACCCCGTCGACCGCGTGGACGACCCCGTCCTCGGTGGCGAACTCGACCCGGAGGTCGTCGATCTCGAGCAGCGGCGGCGGCGGCGGCGGCGGGGGCGGCGGGGGGTCCGGGCTCACGAGTACCGGACCCGGGGGTCGAGGAAGGCGTAGACGATGTCGACGACGATGTTGGCGAGGATGATGAAGATCGCCGCCACGAGCACGGTCCCCTGGATGATCGGGTAGTCGGAGTGGATGATCGCGTCGTAGTTGAGGCGCCCGATCCCCGGGACGTTGAACACCGTCTCGGTCAGGACGGCCCCCCCGAGGAGCACCCCGATGTCGAGCCCGAGGACGGTGACCAGGGGCGTCAGGGCCGAGCGGACCCCGTGGCGCAGGACGACCGTCCGCTCGAGCAGGCCCTTGGCCCGGGCGGTCCGGATGTAGTCCTCCTGCATCGTCTCGATCAGGCTCCCCCGGAGCAGGCGGGCGTAGATCGCGGCCGAGCTGGCGGCCAGGACGAACCACGGCATGATCAGCGAGGTGAACCACCGCCCCGGGTCGGAGCTGATCGCCACGTAGGTGTTGGCTCCGGGGAGGAGGGGGAACTTCCCGATGTCGGTGGCGAACAGGTAGAGCATGACCAGGCCGAGCCAGAAGACGGGGACCGAGACCCCGAGCAGGGCCACGCCCATCGCCGCCCGGTCGAGGAACGTCCGGCGCTTGACCGCCGAGATGATCCCCACGGGGATCCCGACCAGCATCCAGATGACGATCGCCCCGGCGGTCAGCGACAGGGTGGCCGGGAGGCGGTCGAAGATGAGGCTCTTGACCGAGGCGTCGCTCTGGTAGCTGTAGCCGAGGTCGAAGTGGAGGACGAGGTTCTTGAGGTAGTCCCAGAACTGGACGTAGACCGGCTTGTCGAGGCCGAGGTTGTGGCGGATCGCCGCGATGTTCGCGGCGGTGGCGTTCCGACCGGCCCGCAGCTGGGCCGGGTCGGCCGACGGGAGCAGGTAGAAGATGGCGAACGTCAGGGCGATGACCAGCACGAGCAGGACGACGGCCCAGAGCAGGCGGCGGATGATGTAGCGACCCATGGTGGCTTGAAGTGGGCCGGAGCCCCGCGGCGGGTGCGGGTGCGGGTGCGGGTGCGGGGCTCCGGCGCGTCTGGCTAGGCGATCCCCTCTACTTGAGCGACGAGAAGCTGAAGTCGCAG
>JAXDHK010000015.1:0-3287 GCA_034664545.1 Solirubrobacteraceae bacterium | reverse complement strand
CCGGCCATGCAGCCGGCGAAGAGGTCGGCCAGGAGCTCGCGCATCTCCTGGGGCTCCCGCCAGTTGTTCGTGGGCCCGGCGTCGGACTCGTCAGCCGAGCAGATGAAGGTCCGGTCCTCGACCCGGGCGACGTCGGCGGGATCGGAGAGGGCAAGGAAGGAGTGGGGTCGCTTGTCGCCGGCCAGGCGCTCGAAGGTGCCGGCGTCGATCAGGGTCTGGCAGAGACGCTCGTACTCGGCGTCGGAGCCGTCGCACCACTGGACCTGGTCGGGTCGGGTCAGCTCGGCGATTCCGGCGACCCAGGCGAGCAGGCGCTGGTGCTTGGTCGGGGCGGTCGTCTGGATCACGGCGGGGAAACTCCTCTGTGTTGGTTGGGCCGGGGCCTACTCTACGCCGGGTCGGGCGCCGGCGCGGGGGCGCGGCGGGGGACGAGCACGAGGCGCTTGAACTCGGCGACGAGCACGCCGTCCTGGTTGAGCACCCGGGTGTGGACGCGGACGGTGCCGCGGTCGGGCTTGGTCTTGGACTCCCGCTTCTCGAGCACCTCGGACTCGCAGTAGAGCGTGTCGCCGTGAAAGACCGGCGCCGGGTGGCGAAGCTCATCGGTCGCCAGGTTGGCGATCGCCTTGCCGCTGACGTCGGAGACCGACATGCCGAGGGCGAGCGAGTAGACGAGGGGGCCGACGACGACGTTGCGGCCCTGCTGGGAGGCGGCGGCGTAGACGTCGTTGAGGTGGAGCGGGTGGTGGTTCATGGTGATCAGGCAGAACAGGTGGTCGTCGGACTCGGTCACCGTCTTGGCCGGCCAGTGCTTGTAGACGGCGCCGACCTCGAACTCCTCGAGGTAGCGCCCGTAGGGGTGGGCGCCGCTGGCCTCGCGGGCCGCTTGGCCGGTGTCGACTGGGCTCATCGGTTTCTCCTCTTGAGGGGCGGCCCGGGGCGAGCCGAAAAGACGGGAAGGGCGAGCGCTGCGTCGACCGGGTGCACACGGGGCGGGACCGGACCTTCTGACTCGGCGGACCCGCCGTGAGTCGGGCGTGCAGGCGGGTCAGAGCATAACGCCAGCGATATGTTGGACGGGTGCACGGGCGGCCCCGGTTCAGCGTGGTCATCGCCGACGACCATGCCGTCGTGCGCCAGGGCCTGCGCCTCCTGCTCGAGAGCGAGGCCGACCTCGAGGTGATCGGCGAGGCCGGCGACCTCGAGGAGACCGGCCGGCTGGTCGGCGAGCTGACCCCGGACATCCTGCTCCTCGACCTCCACATGGGGCGCGAGCTCAGCCTCGGCTGGCTCGAGCGCCTACGGGCCGCCTCCCCCCGGACCGGGGTGGTCATCCTGACCATGCAGGACGACCCGGCCTTCGCCCGCCAGGCCCTGGCCGGGGGGGCGGCCGGCTACGTCCTGAAGGAGACCTCGCGGTCGGAGCTGGCCCGGGCGATCCGGACGGTGGCCAAGGGCGGGACCTACCTCGACCCGGCGGTCGGCGTCGGGGCCCTGTCGAGCCGGGGCCCGGCCTCGCTGACCGAGCGGGAGACCGAGGTCCTCCGGCTGCTGGCGCTCGGGCACACGAACGCCGAGATCGGGAAGCTCCTGTTCGTGAGCGTCCGGACGGTCGAGACCCACCGGGCCAACCTCCAGCGCAAGCTGGCGATCACCGGTCGGCCGGAGCTCGTCCAGTACGCGCTCAAGCGCGGGGTGATCCACCCGTGAGCACCCGGGCCGAGGAGCTCGCGGCCCTGGCGGTCGAGCGGCGGGTGCTCCGGGATCTCGAGCCGTCCGACTCGGCGCCGCCGGCCTGGCGGGGGCCGGCGATCCTCTCGGCGGCGGTCGTCCTCTTCGGCGTGACCTTCGCCGCCCGGGTGGCGATCAGCGACCCGAGCGCCCTGATCGCCAACTTCTACACCGTGCCGATCGCCCTGGTGGCCATCGAGTTCGGCCTCCGGGCGGGCCTCCTGGGCGCGGCGTTCGCCTTCGGACTGGTGGTTCTCTGGGGAGCGGTAGAGGCGGTTCACCTGGGGGCGCTCGGATATGCGTCCCGGGCCGCGGCCTTCGTTCTGATCGGGGGACTGGTGGGCCGGTTCTCCGAGCAGATGCGGGGCGACCTCTCGATGCGCAGGCGGGCCCAACGCCAGCTCGCCGGGTACGCGGAGGAACTCGAGCGCTCGAACGTGCACCTCGCCCAGAGCAACGTCCGGCTCGAGGCGTTCGCCCGGATCGCCCGGACGGTCGGCGGGGAGACCGATCTCGAGCGGGTGCTGCTCCTGATCCTCGAGCAGGGCCGGGAGATCGTCGGCGCCCGGGGCCTGCTCGTCTGCGTGCCCGACGCCGACGAGCTCGCCGTGGTGGCGGGCAGCGCCCTGGCCGACGGGGCACCGACCCGACTGCCCCGGCGGGACTCGCTGGTCGGCCAGGTGTTCGCCAGCGGGCGGGCCCGGCTGGTCGACGCCGACGAGAACCCGGGCGAGCTCGACCGCCTGAGCCCGGGCGCCCGGGCGGCGATCCTCGTCCCGCTGACCTTCCGGGGCGAGACCCTCGGGGTGCTGGCCGGGATCGACCACGTCGAGGGGCGGGCGTTCAACGCGGAGGACGAGCAGCTGCTCGAGTCGGTGGCGGCGAGCGCGGCGACGGCGGTGGCCACGGCTCAGACGGTCGCGGCGGATCGACTGCGCCTGTCGATCGAGGCGGCCGAGCAGGCCCGGGGGCGCTGGGCGCGCGAGCTCCACGACGAGACCCTCCAGGGCTTGGGCGGGGTGCGGATGATGCTCTCGGCCGCGATCGATCAGGCCGACATCGGGGCGCTCCGGCGGGCGGCGGCGAGCGCCGACGAGCACCTCGGCGCGGAGCTCCACCGGCTGCGCGACCTGATCGCCGAGCTGCGCCCGGCCGCCCTCGACGACCTGGGGCTGGGGCCGGCGATCGAGACGCTGGCCGAGCGCCAGGCGGCGGCCGGCGGCTTCACGGTGTCGGCCGAGATCGCCCTGCCCCCGACCGAGCGCCTCCCCCGGGAGACGGAGAGCACGATCTACCGAGTCGTCCAGGAGGCCCTGACCAACGTGGCCAAGCACGCCGGCGCCAGCCACGTCGTCGTCTCGGTCGACGGGTGCGCGGCCGACCAGATCGAGGTCAGGGTCGAGGACGACGGCGGCGGCTTCGACCCGGCCGGGGTGTCCGGGGGGTTCGGGCTGACCGGGATGCGCGAGCGGGCGATGCTGGCCGGTGGGCGCCTGGCGATCAGCTCGGAGCCCGGGGGACCGACGCAGGTCACGGCGGTCCTGCCGGGCCGTCCG
>JAXDHK010000014.1:0-3930 GCA_034664545.1 Solirubrobacteraceae bacterium | reverse complement strand
CCGCCCGACGCCAGCCGGAGCTTTGCCCGGGCCCGGGCGTGCCTGCGCCTCCAGGCCGCCGGGACCCTCCCGGCCGGACGCCTCGTGGTCGCCGAGGACGAGCTTCCGACCCTCCTCGTCCACACCGACCCGGCCATCCTCGCCGAGCTCGGGGCCCGGTGCCTGGCCCCGCTCGACGGGCTCACCCCGGCCGCGGCCAAGCGCCTGCGCGAGACGCTCCGGGAATGGCTCCGCCACCAGGGGAGCGTCCCCGACGTGGCCGCCGCGCTCCACGTCCATCCCCAGACCGTCCGATACCGGCTGGGGCAGCTCCGGGACCTGTTCGGCGCGGCGCTTGACGACCCGGACTCCCGCTTCGCGCTCGCGCTGGCCACCCAGCCGGACCCGGAGCCCCCGTCCGCCACCGCCTCGTCCGTCCCGGCCGCGCCCGCCGCCGACCCGGCCGGGCCCCCCGTCGGGTACTGAAGCAGGCCAGGTGTTCGATCCCGGCAGGTGACCGTGATCGCTCCTCGGCCAGTTCCGACTCGTCGAGCAGGCCGCGGGCGCCGGCGACGAGCACGCTGGTATCGAGGATCAGCCGCGCCACGCGTCGGCGTCGAGCTCGCCGCAGCTCGCTTCGCGAGCGGAAGCGATGTGCGCGGCGAACTGCTCATCGAGCGCGTGGGCGTTCTGCCAGCGGTTGAGAACGTCCCGCAGCGCGCCGCCGTTGGTGCGGGGCGCGGGGGTGATCAGCGCCACTCGCTGGCCGGAGCGGGTGACCACGATCGTCTCGCCGTGCTCGGCGCAGTCCAGTGCGGCCGAGAAATTTCTCGAGGCCTCGGACGCCGACATCTCGCGCATGCCCCCAGAATATCTGCATCAGAGTGTCAGGGCGACGTCTGCCTGTCGAGACGTACGCGTCGCGCTCGCACCGTCAGCGGCGCCGGAGCGATCCGCTCGAATCAGGTGGCTCGGGATCGCGCTCGAGGAAGCCGCACTCGGCGCGATTCGCGCCGCAACACCTACCTCGGCGCGCGATACCGGCGCCTCGAGCCACGGCTCGGACACGGCCGCGCACTCGGCGGTCAAACACTCGATCGTGATCGCCTACTGGCACGTGTTCACCACCGGCGAGCTCTACAACGACCTCGGCGGTGACTACTTCCAACGCCGCGACCCCGCCAAAGCCACGAAGCGCCTCGTCGATAAACTCGAAGCGCTCGGACACCGCGTCACCCTCGAGCCCGTGGCAACCTGACGGCCATTTCCCATCAGGAACGCGGCATCGGGACGGCGCCGCAGACGGCCCTACTGGAGCAGGCCGGCGCTGGCGTTCGACGGCAGGTAGTCGCCATCGCCGGCGAACGTCGCGTTGTAGCCCCCGGCCAGGAGCGCCCGCAGCGCGACGGTCGGCGAGAACTGGCACGTCGCCGTGCCGGTGGCGTTGGTCGTGGCCGAGCACAGCGCTGTGCTGCTCCTGGTCGCAAAGGAGATCGGCTTGCCCGCGACAGGCGCGCCGTCGCCGGCGTTCTCGAGCGTAGCCGAGACCGAGCCCGGCGAACCGAGCGCGAGCAGCGGTGTCGCGGACAGCTGGGTCGCGACCCGCCACGTCAGCGTCACCGACGCCGCGCCGAAGACAGCGTCCTGCCCGACGACCGCGCAACCGCTGACCACCGAACCGCAGAAGTCGGAGCCACCTCCGCCGCCACCCCCGACGGCGAATGCGCCGCCGCCACCACCACCGAAATAGCCCGCGCCGCCGCCGCCGCCGTAGCCGGGCCCCTTAACACCACCGGCACCGCCAGCTCCGGGACCCGTCGCGGTCGGCGCCGCGCCGTCCCCCCCCGCCGCGCCAGCCCCGCCCGCACCGCCTCCGACGGCGGTCCCGCCGACGCCACCAGCCGTCTGCGTGCCGCCGCCACCGCCCGAAACCCGACCACCCGGAGCCGAAGAATCAACCCCGCCGCCGGCCGCTCCGGCCGGAAGACCGGCGTTTGCGCCCGGGGTTTCCTCGAGGCCGCCACCCCCGCCGCCACCACCGGCCGCGATCAGGACCGGCTGACTAAAGTCGCTCCCGAGCCCCACACCGGAGGCGCCGCCACCTGCGCCAGACGATCCCGGCCGGCCAGCAGCTCCGCCGCCGCTGTTCACGCAGACAGCGAGTGTCTGCCCACGACCCAGACCAGGCAGATCTCCCGCAAGGACATCGCCGGATCCGCCGAGGCCGACCCCACCAGCTCCGTTCTGGCCGGCGCTCGCGGTCGCGACGATGTTGACGGTGGAGACACCAGCGGGAACCGTGAAGAGGTTCGCCGCCGCCACATCGCCAGCGCACTGCGCGACGAACAACGCCGAGAACGCCGACGCCGACCCGGGCGACGCCCCCAGACAGGCGCCCGCGAGAACGGCCACAGCACCCGCCCGGCGACCCGCCAGCCCCCACGACGACGCTGCCGGGCGGGCGAGGCCACTGCCACTGCCGATGCCTCCCGCGACCCGCCCGAAGCCCGATCTCCTGAACATCCCCCACTCCTCCTGCGCCGGGTGCCGCAACCGACCGAAGCTTCCCACTCGAAATGTTGGTCTGTCAAGGAACGCCGGCGCCGCGCCCCGCTGTGACACGCACCCCGCTGCGACCAGCTACGCCGGCAGGTGCTCGGCGTCATCGCCCGCCCGCCCGCGCCGCCCGCGCGTCGTCCTCGACCGGCCGGTTGCGCTCGCCGCCGACGATGCAGCGCGTCCGCGGACAGGCCCGACGTCAGCCGGCCGTTCGCGTCGAGCAGCCGGTCGTGCGCGTCCTTGAGCGCCACCGCTAGCTGCTGGTCGCGGGTGAAGAGGGCGGCGAGGCGCGGCGAGGCGGCGCGCGCTGCCGCTGAGACCTCCCGGGTCATCGCGCTCACCCGGACGCCGCCGCGGTCCGTGCGTCCCCCGCCTGCTCTGCCCGGTGATCCGCATGGTTCGTGTGTTGGCGGGCAGGTCGGACGGAGTCGTGCGGTGCTAATCGCCTTTATCGGGCCTACCAGGCGCGCTCGCGCCAAGCACGATCGGACTTCCGGGCTGTGGGTCGGCGTTTGGATGTCAGTGGTTTCGGCGTTCGGATGTCAGCGTTTCGGCGTTGGGTGTCACGGATCGTCCGCGCCAAGGAGTGGCGGCGAAGGAGCCAGTGACGCGTCAGACTGCCGCCTCGTGGCGCGAACGTGGCTGGCGATCCGGGTGGAGCTCGTCCAAGGGCGGGGTGAGACGTTGTGGCCACGCCCAGGCCGGGTGTTCGCGGCCGCCCGCTCCCACACGTTCGGCGCGTTGGCCGACGCAGTCGACACCGCGTTCTCGCGCTGGGACCGCGCGCATCTGCACCTCTTCGATCTGGCCGACGGGAGCTGCGTCTACGGGCCGATCCCATGGGAGGAGCCCCCGCAAGCGTCGGCATTTTCCGGCGTGACCCGACTCAGCCGACTGGCGGCCGGCGAGCAACTGGTCTACACGTTCGACATGGGCGACGACTGGACCCATCTCTGCACCGTGGAGGAGCGGCGCATCGACCCGGTCGAGGCGCTCGGGATCATCCCAGCGTCCCCACTGCCCTACTGGGGATGGGGCGAGATCCCCGACCAATACGGCCGGCGCAGCGAAGATGACGACGGCGAAACGCCGCTGGGACCCGACCCGAAGCTCACCGACCTCCCCCCGCTACACCCATACTGGGGCCCACGCCACCTAACCTGAGCGACCTCCCTGGCGTTGCGTGGTCGGCCTCGCGATCGCTCAATCTCGTTCCTACACCGCCGAGGTGAGACAGGCCCGCGACGCAGTTATCGAGGCTACATTCGACCGCTCGGCAGATTGGGGCCCAACGTGGAGCGGAGCCGCCGTATATGGCCAAGGGGTTGCCGCCCAAACCGCTTGATTCGTGGTCGAGAATGGCGGACGTGGGGGCAGCGCCTCTGGTCGTCG
>JAXDHK010000013.1:0-4826 GCA_034664545.1 Solirubrobacteraceae bacterium | reverse complement strand
GGGGTCCGGGGCGTCGTCGATCCCCGGTGGAGCCTGACCTACCGCTACCCGTCGCGCGGGGGAGCCGACGTCCCGGTCACCGCGTTTCTCCTCCACGTGACCGAGGCCGGGCCCCCCGAGGAGGCGTTCCGCGAGCTCGAGTGGTGCGACCCCCGGACGGCCCGTCGCCTGCTCTCCGACGGACGCGACTCGCTCCACGCGCGGGAGCTCGTAGGCGTCCTCGACGCGGCCGTGCGGGAGGCCGAGGTCGAGGTTGCGCGGACGCGGGTGCTCCCGGCCGCCCGGCGGCGGCTCGCGCGGCGCCGGCTCCGCCGGCCGGTCCCACGACCCGACCGCTGAGCGCCGCTCTGCGTCGGGATCACCCGGCGGGGGGGAACAGCGCGACCGCCGACCCGGCGGCGAAGGTGACGTGGCTCGGCTCGGAGTCGCCGAGGAACGCCCACTCGGGACCGTAGAGCCCGGCGAAGTCGACGTCGAGGGCGAGCTCCCGGACGGGGTGGAGGGGCCAGACCGGATGCTCGACCCGGTAGCGGCGCCGGGCGCCCCGGCGGGTCCGGCCGAACCCGAACTCCTGGTGGGTCAGCCAGCGCTCGTCGGACCCCTCGGCGGGCAGGGCGCCCCGGGCATCGACCTCGGCCGTGACGCGGGAGCTCCCACCGGCGAACGCGTGGGTCACGCGCAGGCGCTCCCCGGAGCGGCCGGCCGGCCGGACGGCGCTGCGCATCGGGATCCTCCGGTAGGGCTCGTTGTAGCGGATCCGGGCTACCACGGCGACGGCCCGGCGGGGAACGAACTCCCGGATGAAGACGATTCCCCGGTCGTCGCCGTCGCGGACGTAGAAGCGGAGGTTGATCTCCGGGAAGCGGGTGTGGCCGGGGATCGCCAGGCCGTAGAGGCGGGTCCGGGTGAAGTCGAACGCGACGAGGCTGACCCGGGCCTCCCCGCCGAGGCGATCGACCTCGACCCCGGGGGGGACATGGGGGGCGAGGAGCTCCTCGGCCACGGGGTAGGTCACGGCGATCAGGTTCTCCCACCGGGCGGTGAGCAGCGGCCGGGCCGGGCCGGGAGCCCGGCCAGGACGAGCCGTGCCCGACTGGCTGGACACGTCGGCTACCCGGCTGGGGCCCCGAGGATCTCGAGGTGGCAGCGCGCCATCTCCTCGTAGGCGTCGCCCACGGCGGCCCGGGCGGCATCGAGGATCTCGGGCGGGGGCGGCTCGGGGTCCCACCGGCCGCGGACCGACTCGGTGGCCACGAGTCCCTCGAGCTCCTGGGAGGCGGCGCGGAGGCGCTCGTGGGAGCGGCGGAGCGTCTGGCGCTCCTCGGCTGACAGGTCTGCGGTCGAGCGTCTCATCTGATCGGCTTCCACGGCTGGCCTTCTCCTTCTCGGTTGTCCGCTCCGAGCATGGCAGGAAACCCCCTCGCCCGAGGGCGCGCCGGTCCGGCGGCCCCCGGGAAGATCGGTGGCGTCCGGCCGCTGGCGGCGCTAGGATCGGCTGGTCCGTCCCCTCGTGCGAAGAGGTGGTTGTGGCGGCGCCGGTCGGCGCGGAGGGAGCGCCAGAGAGAAGCGACGAGATCCTGCCGGCTACCCGGTGGGTGAGCCTCGTGGTCGTCGCCATCCTGATCCCGGCGTTCGTGATCCTCTGGTGGCTTCCGGGCCACACGGCGGACGACTGGGCCTGGACGATCCGGCCCGACATGACCCCGATCTTCATGGGCGCCGGCTACGGAGCCGGGGCCTTCTTCTTCTGGTCGGCCTTCCGGGGGCGCCGGTGGCACGAGGTCGCTGCCGGAGTCCTAAGTGCGTCCGTATTCGCCGGGTTCATGCTCCTGGCGACCCTGGTCCACATCGACAAGTTCAACCAAGGGGACGCCCCTTTCGTGGGGGCCGCCGTCTACTACGGGTGGGTCGCCGTATACGTGGTCTCGCCGTTCCTCGTCGGCTTCCTCTGGCTGCGCAACCAGCGGACGGACCCGCGGCGACCCGAGCCCGGCGAGCCGGTGGTGCCGGCGATCGCCGTGCTCGCGGCCCGGGCGGCCGCTGCCGGGCTCGCCCTCGCCGGCCTGGTGTTCTTCGTCGCCCCGACGATCGCCATCGACGTCTGGCCCTGGAAGCTGACGCCGCTGACCGCCCGGGTGATCGCCTCGTTCACGATCCAGGTCGGAACCGGGGCCCTGCTCCTGTCGCTCGACCGGCGGTGGAGCGCCTGGCGGACGCTGCTCCAGACGTTCCTCGTGGCCAGCGTCCTGATGCTGATCGGGGCCGCCCGCTCGTGGAGCGAGTTCGACCACGCCAACCCGCTGGCCTGGGTGTTCGTCGCCGGCCTGGCGGGCATGGCCGCGGCGATCGGGATCCTCTACCGCCGGATGGCGCCGCCCCCGACGTCCCCGGCGCCCGCCGTCTAGCCGGACCCGGGTTCAGCCTTCGGCTTGCGGCGGATCGCGAACAACGGCGCTCCGCATTCGGGGCACCGACCCTCCCAGCCGGGCCGGCCGTTGGGAAGCGTCACCTCGAGGGCCCCGGCGATCGGGACCTTGCGCCCGCACACGCACCATCCGTGGGGCCCGGCGTCCGGAGCGGCCGGGGTCTCGCCCGGCGCCGAGTCAGGCATGTCCGGGTGAGCCGGTCGTGAAGACGAGCTTCCCGCGGACGTGCCCGTCCTCGCTCAGACGGTGGGCCTCGGCGGCCTGGTCGAAGGAGAACGTCCGGGCGACGGGCATCGCGAACAGCCCGTGCTCGTGGAGTCCGGCGGCCTCGTCGAGTGCCTCCCAGGCCCGTCCCTCCCCGCCGGTCGTGACGCGCACGCCGTGCTCGGCGGCGGTGAAGTCGGCGATCGTGACGACGGCGTCCGGGGTTCCGGTGAGCTCGACGAGGGCGGGCAGGGCTCCGCGGCCGGCCGTATCGAACGCCCGGTCGACGCCGTCGGGCGCGAGCTCTCGGACCCGGGCGACGAGGCCATCCCCGTAGGTCGTCGGCTCGGCCCCGAGCTCCCGGAGGAACTCGTGGTTGGCTTGGCTCGCCGTCCCGATGACCCGGAGTCCGCGGGCCCGGGCGAGCTGGACGGCGGCGATCCCGACCCCGCCGGCCGCGCCGTTGATCAGCAGCGTCTGGCCGGCCTCGAGGCCGAGGAGCTTGAACGCCCGGACCGCGGTCTCGACCGCGACCGGGAGTCCGGCCGCCTCCGCCCAGCCGAGCCCGGCCGGCTTGACGGCGTAGTGGTCGAGGAGGGCGTACTCGGCGGTCGCCCCGCCCACCGCGCTTCCGAAGACCTCGTCCCCGGGCTCGACGTCGGTCACGCCCTCCCCGACCTCGTCGACGACGCCGGCCACGTCGCTCCCGATGATCCGGGGGAACTCGACCGTCATCACCTGGGCCATCGCCCCCCCGCGGATCTTCCAGTCGATCGGGTTGACCGCGGCCGCGGCGACGGCCACGCGGATCTGGCCCGGCCCGGGGTGGGGCTCGTCGACCTCGTCGACGCGGAGAACCTCGGGCCCTCCGTACTCGCTGAACCGAACCGCCTTCATCTCGCGCGCCCTCCTCCGCCGACAACCGTGGCCCGACACGATAGGCGACCCCCTCTCTCGATCCTCGGCGCGGTACAGCGGGTCTCCAACCGGGTAGTCCGGATGGGAGACATCGGAAGCCGGACCGGCCGGGAGCCCGGAGGATCGGAGAGGCCATGGAGAGCATGCCGCTCGAGGTGGAGGTGGTCAGCAAGGGCGGGAGCGCCGAGGTCCTCGTCCGGGGTGAGCTCGACCTGGCCGGGGCACCCGAGCTCGACGCGGCGCTGGCCTCGGCCGACGGGGCGCGGGGGGGCGACCTGGTCCTCGACCTGACCGGGGTGACGTTCATCGACTCCTCGGGCATCCGCTGCGTCCTCGACGCCTACCACCGGTCGCGGGCCCGCGGGGTCGAGATGCGCATCATCTCGGGCCTCGAGGCCGGCATCGTCTTTCAGCTCGCCGGCCTGTCCGGGCGATTGCCGTTCGTGACCTGACCCCACGTCCCGGCGGACACAGAGAGGATGGCGCCATCGTCTTCAGGGAGTGGTACGGGACGGCGCACGGGCAGACGCCGGCTACCTCAGCATTACGTGCTCGCTCGTGCTCGCAGACCGCCGTCGCGCTATCAGCACGCGTTCGA
Organism: Solirubrobacteraceae bacterium; assembly: GCA_034664545.1. Taxonomy (GTDB): domain Bacteria; phylum Actinomycetota; class Thermoleophilia; order Solirubrobacterales; family Solirubrobacteraceae; genus Palsa-513. Next base: position 680 of record JAXDHK010000013.1, on the reverse strand, counting down.
GCAGCACAGTCGCGCTGTCGTGCTCTCCGAGCCGGCACAGCGTGTCGACGAGGGCGTCCATCGTTGCCAGCGTCTCCGGATGCTCGCTCCCGAGGACGCGCTCGCGGGCGAGCAGCACCTGCTTCAACAGCACGCGGGCGCCGGCGAAGTCTTCGAGCACGCACAACGCCCGAGCGAGGTGATCCATCGATTCGAGCGTGTCGGGATGCTCGGCGCCCAGGACGCGGCGGCGTACGGTCAAGACACGGTTGTGGAGGTCTCGAGCGCGCGTGACGTGGCGGAGGCCCCGGAGAGTCTCGGCAAGATCATGGGTCAACATGAGGGTGTGGGGGTGCTCGTCGCCCAAGATACGACGGCGGACCTCCAGCGCGTGCTCCTGCATCTCGGCCGCCGCGCGGAGTTCTCCGAGTCCCCGGAGAGTCAGCGCCAGCGTGCTCATCGAGCTCAACGTGCTGCGATGCTCGTCACCGAGCACCCGGCGGCGGCCGTCGAGCGCCAGCTCCTGATACGTCCGGGCCGCGCGGAGGTCGCCGAGCGCGAACAGCGCGATCGCGAGGCGGTTCATCGAGCGCAGCGTGTCGGGGTGTTCGTTGCCGAGAACGCGACGGTATCCCTCGAGCGCCTGCTCATGGAGAACACAGGCGGCACGTGCGTCGCCCTGGGCCCGGAGGGTGACGGCT
>JAXDHK010000012.1:0-3452 GCA_034664545.1 Solirubrobacteraceae bacterium | reverse complement strand
GCGTCCCCGGGGGCTTCCTGACCGAGCGCCTGGTCAAGGCCAAGGCGCGCCACTTCCTGATCGAGGCTCCCCTCGCCGCGCTCAAGCGCCGGGTCGAGCCGGCCGCCTGACCGTCCGGTCGCCGGGTGGGGAAGCCGACGGTGGCCGGGCCGGCACCTTCCGTATCGCGAGGACGCGCCGGCGACGGCGCTCGCCTCGATCCAGCCCGCCGGCCGCTTCAGAAGTCGCGCCGGCCGGCCAGCCGCTCGTCGGCCTCGGGCCGGGTGAGCTGGTAGAGGGCGATCCGCTGGGGACCGGGGATCCACACCTCGACGGCCGGGCCGTGGGGGATCTCGAAGCCGGCGCCGATCGTGACGCCTCGGGCCTCGAGCTCCGCGACGGCTCGCGGGAGATCCTCGACCCGGTGGACCATCACCGGCTGGTCTCCCTCGAGGTGCTCGGCGAGCAGGAGGGTCGGAGCCCCGGGGCTCAGGCGGAGCATCGCCACCCGCGTCCCGAACGCCTCGATGGCGAACACCAGCTCCCCCCCGAGCCGCTCGGTGAAGTGCTCGACGTCAGCCGCCGCGTCGCGGGTCGGGAGGTAGACGAAGTCGAGGCGGTCGAACACCAGCCGCCCGAGGCTATCCGAGGTGGGCGCCCACGAGGCGCAGCCGGTCCTCGGCCAGCGCCAGGCTCGCCGCCGCGTGCCCCGAGACCCCGTGGGCGGCTCCGCCCGGGAACGTCGCCGCCCCGGTCAGGTAGAGCCCCCGGACCGGGGTGTGGTACGGGCGCAGCGACGGGACCGGACGGAAGATGACCTGGTCGAGCGAGTAGCTCCCACCGCCGACGTCCCCCCCGACGAGGTTGGGGTTCCGCCGCTCGAGATCCCCCGGACCGAGCACGTGGCGGGCGAGGATCCGATCCCGAAAGCCCGGGGCGAAGCGCTCGACCTGAGCCTCGATCCGGTCGACGTGGCGCTCGCGCTCGGCCTCCCAGTCGACCGTGTGGGGTCCGTGCGTGTAGGCCCAGGCCGTGTGCTTCCCGGCCGGAGCCCGCGACGGGTCGGCCACCGACTGCTGGCCCAGGAGGAGGAACGGCCGGTCGGGCAGTCCCCCGGTCACCGTCGTGCTCGCCAGCACCTCGTCCGCGTCGCCCCCGACGTGGACGGTCCCCGCCTCCCGGACGATCGGCGACGTCCACGGGATCGGCCCGTCGAGCGCCCAGTCGACCTTCAGGGTCGCCGGTCCGTACCGGTAGCGCCCGAGCGCCGCCGCGTAGCGGCCGTCGAGGGCGTCGCCGGCCAGGCGCAGGAGCCCGTGGGGCATGACGTTGGCGATCACCTGCCGAGCCCCGATCCGCTCCGCCCCGGCCACCTCGACGCCCACGACCCGGCCCCGCTCGCAGACGATCCGCGTCACCGGCGCCCCCGTGCGCACCCCCCCGCCCAGCTCCTCGAGGTAGCCGACGAGCGCGGCCACCAGCCGCCCGGCCCCGCCCTCCGGGCTCGGCCACCCGGCGCCGTGGCCGAGTAGATTCAGGTACGCGGCCGCGATGGCGCTCCCGCTCCCAGGGGGCGGGACATCCGAGTGCATGGCCGCTCCGAAGAGCCACGCCCGCGACCCGGTGCCCTCGAAGAGCTCCTGCGCGAACGCCTCGGCCGGCATCAGCAGCAGGCGGACGAAGTCGATCATCCCGCGCACCCCGATCCCCGCCAGCAGGCGCGCCGGCCCGGTGACCGGCGGGAACCCGGAGAGCATCGTCCGGCGCAGGGCGTCGAAGTTCGCGACGTACGGCTCGGCGAAGGCCCGCCACCGGTCCCCGTCCCCCGGGTGGAGGGCGTCCATGCTCGCCGTCGTGCGCTCGAGGTCCCGGTAGAGGCCGACCGCCGCGCCCTCCGGGGTGACCGGGTGCGCCATGCACGCCCCGGGATGGATCCACCGCAGCCCGTGGCGGGCGAGGGGCATCCCCGCGTAGACCGGGGACGCCGCCGCCGCCGGGTAGACCGACGAGAAGGTGTCGTGGAGGAAGCCCGGGAGGGTCAGCTCCTCGGTCGCCACCGCCCCGCCCGCCCGGGGGGCCGCCTCGAGCACCAGCACCCGCCGCCCGGCCTCGGCCAGGCGGATCGCCGCGGTCAGTCCGTTCGGGCCCGATCCGATGACGACGGCGTCGAAGCCCATCAGGCGCCCGCGTGCCGGGCCAGCTGGTGGAGCATGCTCATCGGGACGACCGCCCCTTCGCCCCAGAAGGCCTGCTGGGCCTGGCGGCCGGCCAGCTCGTAGGCCGTCGCCGCGTGCCAGGGCATCGGATCCCACGTCCCCGCCGCCCGGAGGTAGTCGCGGCCGTCGCGGCGGAACATGATCAGCCGGTTCCTGCCGTGCCCCATGAAGTGCCCCCGGTGGGTGGTCAGGTCGAAGCCGAGCAGCGGCTCCCCGCCCTCGGGGACCGCCCGGGGCCCGCCGTCCCGACCGAAGCGGGCGAGCCCGTCCTCCAGCTCCTCGAAGTACTCCTCCAGCGCCCGCTGGTCCCGGCGGTCGACCAGGCGGGTGATCGTCACGTAGCCGCGCTGGAACACCGGGCGTCCCGACTCGGTGCCCGCCGCGACCTCGATCTCGAAGGTCTGGCCGAGGAGCGGCGAGCTTCGAAGCGCCGTGAAGCGGCCGACCTCGGTCGCGTAGTCGGGCCACGTCTCGGTGGCCAGGAGCGCCTCGGTCACCCGCTCGGCCGACGGGATCTCCACCGGCGGATAGGTGTGCCAGATCTGCCCGGGCCCGGGCGGCCCCGGCGGGGTCAGCTCGTGGACCTGCGCCAGCTCGAGCCGCGTCTCCGGCCGGAAGCCGGCCCTGGCCTCCGGCGTGCGGAACCCGATGGCCCACCCCCGGCGGGCGGAGTCGTCCCAGGCCTCCCCGAACCAGTCGCCGAGCAGCCGGCCGGCCCCGCGGAGGAGCTGCGCCCGGTTCAGCGTCCCCCGGGGTGAGTCGGGCGTCGCCCGGTAGCGCTCCCGGCCGAAGGCCCGGTGGAAGGGGACGACATCGCCGGCGTGGAGCCGGCGCCCGTGCTTGCGCGCCCAGTAGGTCGTGACGATCCCGAAGGCCAGGCGCAGGTCGCCGAGCTCCCGCGACGCCTCGGGCCGGCGGTAGTAGGCGGCGTTCAGGAAGTCGGTGATCCAGCCCGCCGCGTCCGGACCCGCGATCGACCACCCGGCCAGGCGCGCGAACGTCGCCTGCTCGGCGCCGATCGCCCGGCCCAGGACCACGCCCGCCCCGAGCGCCACGGCCAGCCCTACCCTGCTTTCCGGCACGGCGATCCTCCTCGGTCGCGGGTCTCCCTACATCGTCCCCTATAGATCGCCCGTCCGCCCCCGACGGCGCCCCCCGCGTCGGGGCGGCGGGGCGGGTCAGGCGGGCCCGACCCGGACGACCTGTCCGTGGGCGCCGTTCCCGCTCCCCGGGGAGCTCCCGTGGTTGGCGACGTAG
>JAXDHK010000011.1:0-10697 GCA_034664545.1 Solirubrobacteraceae bacterium | reverse complement strand
GCTACGGGCGCAGTCGGGCAAGGATACGGGTCGCCGATCCGATGGGGTCCTCGGCCCCGGCGTGAAAAGGATCCGCTTCGCTGGTGGAGCCATGACGGTTCCGTTGGCGCTGGCGATCTCCGCTGGGTCGCCGGTCTGCCGGTCGGCCGCGTTCTCGTCCTTCGCCGTGGGGCCCCCGACATCGGGTTCTGTGCGGGCAGTGAGAGCCGAGCAGCTCGAAGCTGACGGATCGTCGCGCTCGTCGACCGCGACGCCGCTGCGCTCGAGTCCGTCGTCCACGAGCTGCTTGACCTGGCCCGCGGACCGCGGAGCAGCTACGCCGCCGCGGACGGCAGCACGCGGCATCAGAAGGCGTTCGAACGAGCTTGAAATCGACGACAACGGGCTTGGATAATCCCCGATGAGCAGCTCCACCGAGCGACCGCCGCCGACACGCCCGCGCGGCTTCGCGCTAAAGCTCGCCGAGGCTTGTCTCTTGCCCAGGGTTCGAAAGAAACGCTCACAGCGGGGAGCGTGGGACAACTGCCACCCTCAAGCCGGCCTTGAGACCTTGGTACAGCTTCTCACGGACCCAACTCGGCTCGAGGACTCTGTCCGTAGCGTCTGCGCGGCGGAACGGCCGATCAGGCCCTAGAGCACACGATCATAGCCTCGATCGTGTCGCACGTCTCCGTCGGAAGGTTTGGCTCAAATCCCCCTGAGAAGCCGGCGACGAGCGCCTCAGCCGCCTATCCGATACCACGGTGCAACTCAGACAGCGCAGGCGCCTCAAGGGTGTCAAGGGTTACCGCAACCCCCAACGCCTCTTGAGTAGCTAGAAGCACGCGCCGTGCCCTTTCGAGACGGAACGGCCACACGGGATAGTTGAGATCACGGGGAACCTCGTTCAAGAGTGTCCGGTGGTAGCCGCACATCGACTGCGCCGCAGCGGCGTCATCAGCGTTCCGAACCCGGCTCGGCTCGAAGATTCCCAGCCAGGCCGTTCGCATCGCGTTGATCGTCACGAAGTCCAGCGCGCTCCGAGACCAATAGAGCCAGGCGCGCTCGCAAAGGGCGAGGTAGGCCGTTAGCTCGTCAAGCGATGTCGCGGCGGTGGGACGCCACCGACGCCGGCTGAGCGCAACTGCGGTTTCAACACCCGCGCCGGGGAGATGCGTACGACGAACCCGGTCGAGCACCTCGTGCGCAAAACGGTCCGCGACGGTTGAATTCTCGACCATATCAATATTTTCGCGCATCGGGCCCCAAGCTGGCAGATCGTCGCTGGACGGGGCTCAGAAGCCGCTTAGGTCAGGTTGCGGCCCGCGCGCGGCCCCCGTGGACGGGGCCTCCGGGCGAGACAATTCACGGATCCCGAGCTGTCGGACGAGCGCCGTATCGTCTGCTGGTACGAATGCGCCTCGCCTCCCTCAGTTGCCAAGAGTTGTTCTCCTTCGAGCGGCTCACGCTCGAGGACATCGCGGCGGGGCTGCTGACGATTGTCGGACCGAATGGTTCCGGCAAGACGAACCTGATCCGGCTCGTCGAGGTAGTGCAAGCGGCGAATTGAGCCTGCGATGCAGACCTCGTTCGATACGCTACGGGAGATTGGCAGGCGACACGGCATCTTTACCTTGGCGTCGGCCGCCAAGCCTCCGAACGAGGGCATTGAGGCTTTCATCGAGTCCGTCGCCCCTGGCGAGCTGACTAGGGCGTCGCAAATCGTGGGCAATAGCAAACCGCGAAAAGGGCGCCACGTCGCGGCAACGACAGAGAGCCGGGCCGCCGTGGACGCCCTATACACGGGCGTACTGGACCGGTCGAACTCTTGAGCACATGAGCAACGGGGCTGCGCAGCGCGTGCAACCGAGATCGCTGATTTGATTCGCACGACGGGTCGGTCGACGATGCGACAAGCACCAGTCAAGCGGAGCTGAGCGCGACGCTATCTCGACGAGCGACCACCGTGCTCAAGGTAGACTCGTGCGCTGGCCACAGCGACAGCTGTCACGAATCGAATCGGTCGCAATCGACGACGCCGGGGTGACCTTCGAGACGCGAACATCGCTGCGGCGTTCCCGGGCGTGCGCGTGCGCCCGATCAGGCTGGAGACCATGACGGCAGAGATCGCTCCCGATGTGCGTAGAGTTCGCGGAACGCTCCAATGACCTCTTGCACCTCCAGCCGGCCAGGTCCGTCGAGGCGAAGATTTACCCCCGAAGAAATCGAGCTTGAGCGTCAACGGATCTGCCGACTCGACAAGGAAGCGCGACGCTCGAAGCTCAGCCACTCGGGCCACGAAGCGCTCCAAGACCCGGCGCTCCTCGCCCGAGAACCGCGTGAGGCGCGTGTTTGGATCGACGGTGGTAGTGGGATCTCCGCGGCCGTGGCTTGGCCACCCCGGACTCAATCGGCGTGGCTTGGCGGCACCTTGAAACGAGTAGCGAGAGCCGTGTCCTCGGACCGGGGCTTCGGGCACCCGAGATCCCGTCCGAGTCCTACGCTACAAGTTGCTCATGTCCAGAGGCCGCGAAGTCCAGACCGCGCTCTGCTCCCCGTCGGAGCGTGTCGTCAGTCCGGTGGTGGCGGCCGTTTTCTATGCCCCCGTCACAATCCTCCTCCTCGGCATATTCTCGCGTCAGTTAGCGGTTGTCGGGCTGGGCCTCATGGTCGTAGCCGAGACGCAGCGGCAGTGCCCCAAGCTCCTGTGTGGGCACTTCGCCGCGGCCGTCGACGAATGGCTGCTCCAGCGCGCCTTCGTGTGGCGGATGGCTGGGAAGACCACAGAGCGACGGCACAGCCTCGAGCAGTGGCGCAAGCGAATTACTGCGGCGATCGTACCGCTCGACATCTTTCTCGTCTACGCGGTCACGGAGTGGTGGCTGCATCCTGTTCAGGCCCCGCCGGTAGCGGCGCCAGCCTACCTAATTTGGCTCATTTCCCTCGCATTATTGGCGGCACCGGTTGGGACGCTCTGGATCGTCGCTACGTCACTTGAGATCAGGTACCTTCGGCAGCCACCGCGATCCCTGCACAGTGTGCCGTTGGTCCTGTCCCGGGAACTCGGAATCCGGCTCGAAACGGAGACAGCTCGATGGGTCGCGCTGGCGTTGGAGACTGCGGGCGCCTGCTGTATCGCCATCAGCGCACTGAGCTAGTCCTCGGCTATAGCGTCGTGGACTCGTCGTCGGCGAGGCTGGCCTCCACCCCCTCCGCTCGACGCGGCAGCTCGGAGGCCGGCAACTCGAGCCTGGCGGCCAGGCGGCGCAGGTTGCCGTAGCTGGGGTTGCGCTTGCCGGTCTCGACGTTGGAGATCCAGCGTTGGTGCAGACGGAACACAGGGATAGCTCCTCCTGGGTGAGGCCCAGGTCGGTCCTCCGGGCCTTGACGGCTTGGCCGAGGGCGGCTTGGAAGATCGGGGAGTCAGGCATCCGCCCCCCTTCCGGCGGTCCGGGGCGGACTCAATGACATCGGAGGAGTCAACCCGCATGACATCGCGGGAGAGTCGCCGCCGACGTGGGCATTGTGACGTTCAAGGGCCGCAAGCCGCGCGGGGTCCATGAGCCCTGATCGAGAAACGACGTTCGAGCGCGTCCAACAGGTGCTCGCGGCCCATCGAACATCGGGCGACCGCTCCCACAAGCACAACCACTACCTGATCGGGCGATCTTCCAGTGCGAGCGCTGCGGCAAGCGCCTCGGCTACGGCCGGCACCGCGGCGACGGCGGGATCCTATGAGTACTTTTCCTGCCTCTCGCGCGTCACCGCGGCGGCCGCTGTGGCTCGCGGCACATGGCGGTCGACCGGGTGGAGCAAGCCGTTGTTGATTACCACGCCAGCCTGATCTACTCCGAGAACGAGCAGGACTGCCTCCGTCAGGCCGTGCGCGACTTCATCGAGCCGCGCGTCGACGTCGCCCGCAAGCAGAGCGCCCTGCACCAACGGCGGTTACGCGACCTGCAAGCCGAGCAGTGGAAGCTCGTCCAGCTCGCACAAGGACCTCATCGGCAACGACGTTCCGGCCGCCGAGCAGCAACGGATCCAGGAAGAACGCCGGCAAGCCCGCAAGCGGGTTCGGCCACCGACGAGGTTGCTGAGGTCATGGGGGCGCTTGAGGATGCCCTGCTTCTCGTCGGGACGACCCGGCCCTACGTCCGGGCGGAAGGACCCGAACCTGCGCAAGCTGCTCAACCAAGCCACGCACGAGGTGATCGCGCCGTACCATGTCGAGGACGACGACGGTCACCGGATCTACGGCGTAGAGGGACGCCGTGACGCTTTTACGTCGAAGCCGACCGTCTCCTCGGCCGGACCCGCCGGAACTGGCCCAGGAAGGCCCAGGACGGGCCGCGACCGGCCAAGGTGGGGAGGGAACCGACGAGGCCCCGATTTCTCGAGGCCTCAGTTCGGACGAATCAAGACTGGCGGAGAGGGCGGGATTCGAACCCGCGATGGAGTTTAACCCCCATACTCGCTTAGCAGGCGAGTGCCTTCAGCCACTCGGCCACCTCTCCCGACCGAGGCAGTCTAAACCCTCACCGGCGCTCCGCCCGTTACCGAGTTGGCCCCATCGGCAGGCCGAGGCGGCTGTCCGTCCCTCCGGGCCGCGACCAATCCGCCGCGACCCGCCTCGATCGGTAGCCGCATTCTCGACGTGGTAGGAATCTCCCGGCTGCGCGGCTTCGCGTCTACCTTGACCGGTACCGGCCTCGCTCCACGGAGGGGTGGCAGAGCGGACGAATGCGACGGTCTTGAAAACCGTTGGGCGGGCAACCCCCGTCCCGAGGGTTCGAATCCCTCCCCCTCCGCTAATAGCAGGGAAGCCGGTGTTCCCGGGCAAGTCGAAGTCGGGCTCGCGTCGCCGCTGATCCGGGACGGCGCTCCCGCCGCGAGCCTCCCGGCCGGTCGCAGGGGGCAGGCTTCTAGGGTCGGCTTCCCTTGTCGCCGGCCTCCCGCCGGTTCCTGCCGGCTTCCGAGCGCTCCGCGCGCAGACGCCGTGCCCGCCGCCTCTCCCGACCGGTCAGCACGGCCACGGTGGACAACCCCAGCACCGTCCAGGCTCCGACGCCGACGCCCACGACGTACACCAGGGTGTAGTGGCCCCACGGTGCGGCGATGCCCAGCCCGGCGCAGACCACCAACCAGACCCCAGCCAGGACGCCGCCCACCAGCCCGCGCCGGCGACGATCGGCGGGGGAGCGCCGCCACTGGTCGTCCAGCCCCCGCCACATCGCCGGGAACACGAGCAGCTGCGATGCGAGCACCCCCGAGAGCACCAGCACGACTAGGACCCCGCCGACGATCTCCACGTCGCGGCTTCTACCCTCGAAGCTCTCGTCCCAGCCGACGCCTGATGCCTGCGGCAGAACGCGAGCCGTGACGTGCTCGTCGAGGCCGTGATGCTCGTCGCCCTCTACCAGCAGCTTCGTGTCCCGCTCGGCCCCGCCTCGGTCGACGGCCGCCGGCCCCGAGGCGGCGGTTAGCAGTCACCATCGGCGCCGCTGGGATCCCGGTCGTCCCCGGCGTCGTGGCGCGCTATCCGGCCCACCGCCTCTCCCCAGGCCTCGTAGCCGGTCGGTATGAACCCCGGCCCCCCGAAGGCCGACTCAGACGGCCTGCCCGGACCCCCGGGCCGCCGCCACCATCCGCGCCGCCGCCGCCGTCGCCGCCTCGCTCGCCGCCCACGACAGGGGCTTCCCCGTCGGGCGGACCTCCTCCTCCCGGAAGAACTCCGCCGGCACGCCCTCCTCGACGTACCGAAGCGTCCATCCCCGCGGCCGGTCCCCCACGTCCCACCCCCGGTCCGCGTCGAAGAACAACTCCCCGACCACCGCGTCCTCCATCAGCAGCCGGAACCGCCAGTCCGGCTCGACCGGGTCGGTCTCGACACGGATGCTCGCGGCTTCCCAGACCTCCGACATCTCGGCTCTCCTCGCTCTTACGCTGCCCGCCCTCGCCGGGCGCCCTCGACAGAGAATGTAAGCCCGAATCCCCGCCCGGCGGAAGCACTCCCCCGAACATTTCCTCGGAGGATGCGGGTTGGTTCTCCGGGGCCCCTCACCCCCCCGCCGACCCGAGTCGTCCCGGAGCCCCGTAGGCCACCAGCACCTCGGGCAGGACCACGTCCCCGCTCTCCTCCTGCCCGTTCTCCACCAGCGCGATGATCGTCCGTCCCACCGCCACCGCCGTCCCGTTCAGCGTGTGGACCGCCACCGGGCGCCCCCCGTCCCCCGGGCGCATCCGGATGTCCAGCCGCCGCGCCTGGTAGTCGGTCGTGTTCGAGCACGACGTCAGCTCCCGGTACTCCCCCTGGCCCGGCAGCCACGCCTCGCAGTCGTACTTCTTCGCCGCCGACGCCCCCAACTCGTCGACCCCGATGTTCACCACCCGATACGGGATCCCCAGCTCTCCGAGGAGCTCCTCCTCGATCGACAGGATCCGCTCGTGCTCGGCCCGCCCGTCCTCCGGCCGGACGAAGGCGAACATCTCCACCTTGTCGAACTGGTGGACCCTGAAGATCCCCCGCGCGTCCCTGCCCCCCGCCCCGGCCTCCCGCCGGAAGCAGGCCGAGAAGCCCGCGTAGCGCACGGGCAGCGCGTCCTCCTCGAGGATCTCCCCGTCGTGGAGCGACGCCAGCGCCACCTCCGAGGTCCCCGCCAGGTACAGGTCATCGTCGGCCAGCCGGTAGATCTGCTGCTCGGTGTCCGGCAGCATCCCCGTCCCGAACAGCGCCCGCTCCCGCACCAGCACCGGCGGCACCACCGGCTCGAACCCGTGCCCCCGCAGCCGCTCCAGCGCCCACCGCACCAGGGCCAGCTCGAGCATGACCAGATCCCCCTTCAGGTAGGCGAACCGCGACCCCGCCACCCGCGCCCCCGCCTCCATGTCGATCATCCTCCCGGCCAGCTCCACGTGGTCCCGGCCCGTCCGGCCCGCCTCGCCCACCTCCCGCACGACCGTGTCCTCGTCGGCCGCGTCCTCCAGCGGCACGTTCGGCAGCCCGGCCAGCCCCGCCCCCAGCCGCTCCTCCACCCCGGCCAGCTCCACCCCCAACGCCTTCTCCCGACGCCCCACCGCCCGCATCTCGGCGATCGCCGGCCCCGTGTCCTCCCCCGCCCGCTTGGCCCGCCCGATCGCCTCCGACGCCGCGTTGCGCTCCGCCCGCAGCCGCTCGAGCTCCGGAAGCAGCGCCCGCCGCCGGCGGTCGAGCTCGAGCACCCGGTCGACCCCCTCCGCGACCCCCCCGCCCCGCCGCCGGAGCCCCGCCCGCACGGCCTCCGGCTGCTCCCGGATCAGCCTCAGGTCGAGAACGCCCGTCCCCCTTCCCGAATCACCCCGGCCCGACGCCCCGGCCCCGGTCCGATCGCCCCCACCCGAGCGACCACCCGGTCAGGGCGTCGTCGAATGGGTGCTCAGCGTCGCCGGACGCTTGTACCCCGCGTACTTGGCCAGGAACCCGGCCACCGCCTGGGCATCCGCCCCGACCACGATGTTCTGCGGCATGATCGCCCCCGAGAAGCCCCCGTTCCGGATCGCGTAGAGCACCTGCGACACCTGCTCCGGGCGAACGTTGAAGTTCGGCCCGTTGATCCGCTCCCGGTTCCCGATCTGCTGCGCCGACCCCCGGGCCCCGACCAGATCGAGCGAATGGCAGCCCGAGCAGTGCTCGAGGAACAGCTCGGCCCCGTGGTGGTTCGGGTCGCTCGCCGCCACCTGGTTCCCCTGCGATCCGCAGCCTCCGGCGGCGACGGTGGCCAGCCCCGCCACGCAGGCGGCAGCTGCGATCTTCGCGCGTCGGCTCATGCGGGCGCAGATGATACGGATAATCCCCCGCGCGGATGCGGATCGCCTTCCCCCCCACTCCTCTCGGCCACGCCGTCCAGACCCCGGCCCGGCTCGCCCTGCTCGGCGCCCTCGCCCTCCTCCCCGCCGGGTGCGGCTCCCACCTCGTCAAGGTCGACTCCACCGTCGTCCGGCTCCGCGTCGACGAGTACAGCATCACCCCCCAACTCGTCCAGGTCCACCCCGGGCGCCTGAAGGTCGTCGTCGTCAACACCGGCATCCTCACCCACAACGTCCGCGTCGAGTCCGAGCATCCCAACAGCGCCGGCAACCCCGCCGTCCTCGGCGGCACCGGCGTCGCCCAGCCCGGCCAGAAGGTCACCAGCCCCAAGCTCACCCTCGCCCCCGGGACCTACCGGCTCGTCGACACCATCGCCAACCACGCCGACCTCGGCGACTACGGCACGCTGATCGTCAAGTAGGCCGATGCCAGCGCCCCGCCAGCGCCCCTACCGCGCGGTGATCGGTCACTTCGCCACCGGCGTCTCGGTCATCACCGGACTCGGGCCCGCCGGCCCCGGCGGCATGACCGCCAACGCCGTCTGCTCCCTCTCGCTCGAGCCCCTCCTCCTCCTCGTCTGCTTCGAGAACACCGCCCGCACCCTCCCGATCATCCGCCAGGCCGGCCGCTTCGCCGTCAACGTCCTGGCCAGCGACCAGCGCGAGATCTCCCGCGTGTTCGCCTCCAAGCTCCCCGAAGCCGCCAAGTTCGACGGCGTCGCCCACGAGCTCCGCGGCGGCGTCCCCCTCATCACCGGCATCCTCGCCTGGCTCGTCTGCGATCTCCGCGAGCTCATCCCCGCCGGCGACCACACCATCGCCATCGGCGCCGTCACCGACCTCGGGCACGTCGACGGCCCCGACCCGCTCGTCTGGTATCGCGGCGACTACCGGACCCTCGCCCCCCTCGACCCCCCGGCCGCCCACCACCCCGCCGCTCCGAAGGCGCCCGCCTGACGAGAACCCGAGGCCGCTCCCCAGGCGCGAAACCGGCTCCCCCCGAGCCCGTCCTCCCCCGCCGGCCCGCCTCAGAACCCGGACGCCGTCCCCGCCGCCCGCAGGGCCAGGAAGCAGACGACCAGCCCCGCCGCCGCCATCACCCCCATCTCCCGGCGGAGGATCCCCACCACGATCGACTCCTGCGCCGCCGGGTCGAGCTCGCCCACCTCCTGGGCGTCGGCCAACCCCCGGCCGGTCAGGACCTGCTCGGCGGCGAGGATCCGCAGCTGTTCGGCGACCAGGCCGATGGCCAGGGGCAGGAGCGCGTAGAGGTAGAAGAGGTCGTCGCTCGCCCGCCTTCCCCCGATCCACAGGAGCCCCGTCCCCACCGCGTAGGCCACCGCCGCCCCCTGCCCCAGGCGCAGCCCGACCCAGAAGGCCCGGCCCGGCTTGACCAGATACCACAGGACCCCACCGTAGATCCCCGCCAGGCCGTTGATCGCGGCCACGACCAGCGCCCCCCGGACGACCGCCTCGGCCGTACTCACGGGCCAATACCGTATGTAACGGCTGCCACAAGCGCCCCCTCGGGGCGGGGCCGTCGGTGATATAACGGCCCTCGTGCTTCGGAGCTACCTTCCCGCCGTCGTCTTCCTCGCCCTCGCGGGTCTCGTCGGCCTCGCATTCGCCTTCCTGAACACGCTCTTCGGTCCCCGGCGCAAGATCCCCGCCAAGACCGATCCCTACGAATGCGGTCTCCCGTCCGAGGTCAAGCAGGGCTTTCGCTTCGGGATCAGCTTCTACCTGATCGCGATGCTCTTCATCCTCTTCGACATCGAGGTCGTCTTCCTCTTCCCCGTCGCCGTCCGCCTCCGCGAGTTCGGCGCGTTCGCACTCTACGAGACCATCGCCTTCGTCGTGCTCCTGCTCGTCGCCTTCCTCTTCGTCTGGCGCCGGGGCGCCCTCGAATGGAAATAACCCGCCAGAAGGCCGTCGACTCGACCGACTTCCGCGCCCGCCAGCTCCTCGCCCGCGACATGCTCCGCGGCGACATCGACGGGACCGACCTCGAGCGCTACGTCGAGGAGCGGGTCATGCCCACGACGATGGACCGGGCCGTCGCCTGGGCCCGGTCGAACGCCATGTTCCCCGCCACCTTCGGCCTCGCCTGCTGCGCGATCGAGATGATGACCATCGTCGCCGGCCGCGTCGACATCGCCCGCTTCGGGATGGAGGCCTTCCGCGCCTCTCCCCGCCAGGCCGACCTCCTCATCATCTCCGGCCGGGTCTCGATCAAGATGGCCCCGATCGTCCGGCGCATCTACGACCAGATGCTCGAGCCCAAGTGGGCCATCGCCATGGGCGCCTGCTCCTCCTCGATGGGCGTCTTCAACAACTACGCCATCGTCCCCGCCGACAAGTTCATGCCCGTCGACGTCCACGTCCCCGGCTGCCCCCCCCGGCCCGAGGCGCTCGTCCACGGCATCCTCAAGCTCCGCAAGATGATCCAGGAGGATCCCGACCTCGGCTGGCGGGCCCAGTACGGCGCCGAGGGCACCGAAGAGGTCGTGGTCACGCCCGACGCCACGCCCCCCGCCGATGCCTGACGCCACCGGCCTCGAGCTGATCGCCCACGACCTCCGGGAAGCCGACCCCCAGAGCATCGCCGGCACCCTCTACGCCCACGACCGCGCCACCCTCCTGGTCAACCCCCCGGCCGTCCGCCCCACGCTCGAGCGCCTCCGCGACCGGGGCTTCGGCTTCCTGGCCAGCGTCCACGGCGTCGACTACTACCCCGACGAGCCCCGGCTCGGCGTCCACTACGAGCTGCTCGACATGAACCGGGTCGACCGCATCACGGTCAAGCTCCGCGTCCCCACCGGCGCCCCCCACGTCGAGTCGGTCACCCCCGACTGGCCGACGGCCAACCACCAGGA
>JAXDHK010000010.1:0-5775 GCA_034664545.1 Solirubrobacteraceae bacterium | reverse complement strand
GACTGGAGCAGCCGCTTGGCGTCGTCGTCGCGGGGGTGGGCCTTGCCGGCGATGATCACCTGGACCGGCCGGTCGCCGTCGAGCAGGCGGAGGTTCTCGGGATCCTCGATCAGCAGCCGCAGCCGCTTGTAGGTGGCCAGGCGGCGGGCGAAGCCGATCGTCAGGGCGTCGGGGTCGAAGCCGCCGGCGGCGGCCGCGGCGTAGCCGGCGGTGTCCCCGCGTCCGAGCCGGTCGAGCGGGCTGCGCTGGCGGACGTAGTCGACGAGCTTGGCGCGCTGCTCGCGCCGGACGGCCCAGAGCTCGTCGTCGGGGATCCCGGCGACCGGGGCCCAGGTCTCGGGGTCGGCGGCCCGGGCCAACCAGCCCGGGCCGAGGTGGCGGTCGAGCAGCCCGCGGACCGGGGCGCCGATCCAGCTGGGTACGTGGACGCCGTTGGTGACGTGGCGGATCGGGGTCTCCGCGGCGGGCAGCTCGGGCCAGAGGTCGACCCACATCTCCCGGGCGACCTCGCCGTGGCGGCGGCTGACGCCGTTGGCGGTCCGGCTGGTGCGCAGGGCGAACTGGGTCACCCCGAAGGGTTCGGCGGGCTCGTCGGGGTGGGAGCGCCCGAGCCGGGCGACGGCCTCGCCGTCGAGGTGGAGCTCGGCCAGGACGCCGCCGAGGACGTGGAGGACGGTGTCGACCGGGTAGCTCTCGTTCCCGGCCGGGACCGGGGTGTGGGTGGTGAAGACCGTCCGCTCCCGGGCGGCGGCGAGGGCCTCGTCGAGGCTGCGCCCGCCGGCGAGGTCGGCGCCGACCAGCTCGAGCGCGGCGAAGGCGGCGTGCCCCTCGTTGAGGTGGACGACCGACGGGTCGAAGCCGAGGGCGTGGAGCATGCGCACGCCGCCGACCCCGAGCAGGACGTACTGGGCGAGGCGGAACTCGGGGTCGGAGATGTAGAGGCGCGAGGTGATCCAGCGGGCCGCGGGGGGGTTCTCGGGGCGGTCGGCGTCGAGCAGGAAGAGCGGGACCCGCCCGACGACGACCCGCCAGATCTGGGCGACCACGTCGGTGCCGGCGATGGGGACGGTGATCGTCAGGGGCTGGCCGTCCGGCCGGCGGACGAGGGCGGCGGGGAGCCGGCCGGGGTCGGTGGGGATCCAGTACTCGTGCTGCCAGCCCGAGGCGTCGAGGCGCTGGCGGAAGTAGCCCTGGCGGTAGAGCAGGCCGACGGCCACGAGGGGCAGCGCGTCGTCGGAGGCCTGCTTGACGAGGTCGCCGGCGAGGGCGCCGAGCCCGCCGGAGTAGATCGGGAGCGACTGGTGGATGCCGTACTCGGCGCAGAAGAAGGCGGCCGGGCGCTCCGGGGGAGGTGCGCCGGAGAGGACGGGACGGGCCAGCTCCTCGGTCAGGGCTTCCTCGGCTGCGGTGGCCGCCCGAAGGAGCGCCCCGTCTGCGGCGGCGCGCTCGAGTGAGTCGGCCGCGGCCTCCTGGAGCAGGCGGATCGGGTTGTGGGCGCACAGGTCCCAACGCTCGGGGTCGACCGACTCGAAAAGCGCCGGGCCGTCGGGCAGCCACGACCAGCGGTAGTTGAAGGCGAGCCGGGCGAGCACGGCGAGCGGCGGGGGAAGCGGCTTGGCCAGGGCTCGAGCCGCGTGCTCGAGCTCGGCCCGGCCGGCGCCCATCGGATGGGTCGACGTCACGCGGCGGGAGCGTACCCGAGGCGGGAGGACGGCGGTGGGCCGGCCCCGGGCGGGCCCGGGCGCCGTCGGGGAGCGGGCGGGCGGGGGTCGGTCGGCCCCCGTCGGCCGGCGGCGGCGGGCATCGCTTGCCAAGCCGCCGGGCGGAGGCGTAGGGTAGGCCGGGCCCCCGGCATTGAGGCCGCCGGACGGAATCCAGGGAGGGCGAGATGGTGCGCAGCGTGGCCGAGCGGGCCAGCCGGCCGACGAGGAACCTGCTCTCAGAGGTGGGGGACATGATGGTCCTCACGGGGCGGACGATCGTCTCCGCCGTGCGCCCGCCGTACCCCTACGGCGGGGAGTTCGTCTCGCAGTTCCTGTTCGCCCTGCGGCTGTGCTGGTTCCCGCTGCTCGTATCGACGATCGCCTTCGGCTTCGGGGCGGGCCTCCAGGCGGCGAACTTCCTCGTCCTGTTCGGGGCGATCGACCGGCTCGGGGGGTTCTTCGTCCTGGCGTCGATCCGGGAGTTCGCGCCCTTCGTCGACGCGGTCGTGCTCGCCGGGGTGGCCGGGACGGCGATCACGGCGGACCTGGGGGCCCGGAAGATCCGCGAGGAGCTCGACGCCCTCCAGGTGCTGGGGATCGACCCGATCAAGAACCTGGTCGTCCCCCGCTTCCTGGCGCTGATGCTGGTGACCGGGCTGTTCGACGTCTATGCGCTCCTGTTCGGGGTCTTCGGGGGGATCCTGGCCACCCTGGTCAACGGGGCCCCGCTCGGGCCGTTCTTCGCGACGTTCTTCACCAACGCGTCGATCCCGGACCTGTGGGGGTCGGTGCTGAAGACGACCCTCTTCGGGGCGATCATCGCGATCGTGTGCTGTTACAAGGGGATGACCGCCTCGGGCGGGGCCGAGGGGGTGGGGCGGGCGGTCAACCAGGCGGTGGTGATCGCCTTCCTCGGGGTCTTCGCGTTCAACTACGTCTTCACCCAGACGCTCCTGGCCACCCATCCCGAGCTGACCAACCTCCGATGAGGCGGGCGGGCGCCGGATGAGCCGGGAGGCGCCGGGGTTGGCGCGGGAGTGGATCGAGACCGGGGGGACGATCGGGAAGTTCGGGGCCCGGGTCATCGGCCAGGTCTACGGGTTGCGGGTGTTCCGGTTCTTCGGGGAGGCGCTGCGCCAGGCCGGGGTGCTGATCCTGTCCTCGACGATCGTGATCTGGGGCCTCGTCTTCATCATCGGCCTCCAGTGCGGGATCGAGGGCGCCTACTTCAACCGGTCGCTGGGGGCGCCGGGGCTGGCCGGGGCCTTCGCGGCCCTGTGCGATCTGCGCGAGCTGGTCCCCTACGCCTTCGGCTACATGATGGCCGCGAAGGTCGGGACGGGAATCGTGGCCGAGCTCGGATCGATGCGGATCTCCGACGAGATCGACGCCCTCGAGGTGATGGGGATCGATTCGATGACCTTCCTGTGCGCGACCCGGATGCTGGCCGCGTGGCTGGTCCTGCCGTTCGTCTACCTGGCGGCGATCGGCGCCGGCTTCGCGGCGAGCTACCTCGCCGTCGTGCAGCAGGTCCACGAGGTCTCGCCGGGGGGATACCTGACGATCTTCTGGATGTTCCAGAACCCGCCGGATCTACTCTTCAGCATGATCAAGGCGATGACCATGGCCACCGTGATCGTCCTCGTCGGCTGCTACTACGGCTACAACGCCCGTGGGGGCCCGGTCGGCGTGGGGACGGCGACGGCCAAGTCGATGGTGGTCAACCTGGTGCTCGTCCACCTGATCGGGATGCTGGGGACCCAGCTGTTCTGGGGCGCCAACCCG
Source organism: Solirubrobacteraceae bacterium (assembly GCA_034664545.1). Classification (GTDB taxonomy): domain Bacteria; phylum Actinomycetota; class Thermoleophilia; order Solirubrobacterales; family Solirubrobacteraceae; genus Palsa-513. The sequence goes on along the minus strand of JAXDHK010000010.1, from coordinate 2,287 downwards.
CGAGCTCCGATCGGGGGGTGAGGGGTGGCGGTCGACGAGTACGAGTGGCACACCGGGCTCGAGCGCCCGAGCGGGGCGCCGGACGCCGTCGAGTTCCGCGACGTCCATAAGGCGTTCGGGTCGGCGAAGATCCTCCGGGGCCTGAACCTCGGCCTCCCGGAGGGGAAGATCTCGATGATCCTGGGGCCTTCGGGCACGGGGAAGTCGGTCTGCATCAAGCACATGGTGGGTCTGCTCTTCCCCGACCAGGGGGACGTCCTCGTCCACGGGCGGTCGGTGCCGGGGATGAGCGACGACGAGCTCTTCGAGATGCGCAAGAAGTTCGGCGTGCTCTTCCAGGACGGGGCGCTGTTCGGGTCGATGAACGTCTTTGACAACGTCGCCTTCCCCCTGCGTCACCACACCGACCGCAGTGAGGCCGAGATCCGCGAGGTCGTGGCCCGGCGCCTGGCCGAGGTCGGGCTGACCCACGCGGGCGACCGCATGCCCAACGAGCTCTCGGGGGGGATGCGCAAGCGGGCGGGATTCGCCCGGGCGCTCGTGCTCGACCCGGACATCGTGCTCTTCGACGAGCCGGACTCGGGCCTGGATCCGGTGCGGACGGCGCTGCTCGGGGAGCTGATCAAGGAGATCCACCACGAGATGATGGAGGACTTCCGCCGCCGGGGAAAGCCGCACCTGCCGGCCTTCTGCCTGATCACCCACGACATCATGACCGCGCGCCGGGTGGCCGAGCACATCTCGGTGCTGTGGAAGGGGCGGATCGTCGAGTCGGGCCCGGCGGAGGAGCTGTTCGACTCGCCCAACGAGTTCGTGCGCCAGTTCCTCTCCGGGGAGTCCCAGGGTCCGCTGGGCATGGAGTAGGCGTCGGGTGAGGCGCGTAGCGGCCCTGGCCGTCCGCCGGCCGGTCGGGGTGCTGGGGGTGATCGGGGTGCTCGCCGCCGTCGGGGTCGGGCTGGCCGCCGGCCTGCACCCGAGCGCGGCGGCCGACACGCTGGTCGGGCGCTCGAGCGCGAGCTTCGAGGCGACGGGCCGCTACCAGCGGCTGTTCGGAGACGACGCGGTGATCGTGCTCGTGCGCGAGCGGGTGAGCGACCTGGTCCTGAGCGCCGACGTCGGGCGCCTGCTCGGGCTCGAGGGCTGCCTGTCGGGCAACGTCCCGGCGGGCGTCGTCCCGCGGGGGGGCCGCGACGGCCCGTGTGCCCGGATCGGCCGGGAGCACGCGACGAAGCTCGTCTTCGGGCCGGCGACCTTCATCAACGAGTCGGCCGCCGAGATCGACGACCAGCTGGCCGGGCGCCTGGCGGCCGAGCGGGCGCGCGAGCGGCAGGCGTCGGGGGCCGCCTACCGGCTGGCCCGGGCCCGGGGGGCGGACGCCCGGACGGCGAGCGCCGACGCCGGGCGGGCGGTCTCGATCCTGGGCCTCGAGTTCCGCCGGACGCTGATCGGGCTTGCCGCCCAGTACGACCTGGTGCAGCCGCCGAGCCTCAACGATCCGGACTTCGTGCGGACCCTGGTCTTCGACCCGACCCGGCCGCTCGGGACGCCGAAGGCGCGCTTCTCCTCGCTCTTCCCGGCCACCGACGCGGCGATCGTCCAGGTCCGCCTCCGGGCGGGCCTCTCGGAGGCGCGCCGGACGCGGGCGATCGAGCTGATCCGCCGGGCGGTGGCGATGCCCGACTGGGGCCTCGGGCACGGGGGCCGCTACGCGGTAACCGGGGTCCCGGTCATCGCCGACGACCTGAGCCGGTCGGTGGGCGGAGCGCTCCGGCTCCTGCTCCTAGCCTCGGTCCTGGTCATGGCCGGGGCGCTGGCCCTCGTCTTCCCGGGCCGGCCCCGGCTCCTGCCGCTGGCGGTCGCCCTGGCCGCGGCGGCGCTGACCTTCGGAGCCCTGGCCGGGGCGGGCGCCTCGGTGACGATGGCGTCGGTGGGGGTGCTCCCGATCCTGATCGGCCTGGCCGTCGACTACGGGATCCAGTTCCAGTCGCGCTACGACGAGGTCCGCCGGGAGGAGGGCATGGGGGCGCCGGCGGCCGCAGCCCGGGCCCTCGGCCTCGGGGGGCCGACGATCGCGGCGGCGGCGGCGGCGACGGCGGGCGGGTTCCTGGTGCTGGGGCTGCCGGTCGTCGGCTCGCCGGTGCCGATGGTCAGGGGCTTCGGCCTGCTGCTCGTCGGGGGGGTGGCCGTCGCCCTGGTGTGCGCGCTCCTCGGCGGGCCGGCGGCGCTCGTGATCGCGAGCCGCCGCCGGGCACCGGGGGCGCCGCCGGCTCCGGATGCGTCCCGGGCG
>JAXDHK010000009.1:0-10680 GCA_034664545.1 Solirubrobacteraceae bacterium | reverse complement strand
CACCCCCACCGGAACGTCCGGCGGGACCCTGCCGGGGTGGGCGACCGGCGGCGGGCCTCAGCCCGTCGGCATCACGAACTCGTCCACGAGGACGAGCGTCCCGTGGGCGGCGCCCTGGCGAATCGGGCGGATCGCCTGATACTCCTCGGAGTTGTACCAGGCGTGGGCGTGTTCCTTGTCGGGGAACCGCATGACCACGGTGACGGGCAGCGGCTCGCCCTCGATGACCTCGCTGCCGAGGTCGGCGACCACCACCTCCCCTCCGTGGGGTTGGATGCTCTGCGCCGAGGCGGGCGCGTAGGGGGCGAAGGCCTCAGGGTCGTGCACGTGGAAGCTGCCGATGACGTATGCGCTCATGGCGCCACTCTATACACGCCCGGACCCCGCCCGCAAGCGTGGTCCGCGGGCCGGTTCCGACCGGCCGATCTGGCATGATCGGCCGATGGCAATGCGCCTCGGGGAGATGCTTCTGGGGACCATGACCGAGCTCCGGATCGAGCCGACCCCCAAGCGGGTGCGCGCCCGGCTCGGGGGCGAAACCGTGGTCGACACGACCCGGGCCCTCCTGGTCTGGGAGCCCCGCCGGGTCGTCCCCGGCTACGCCGTCCCGGTCGAGGACATCGCCGGGGAGCTCGTCGACGCCGTCGGTTCCGACCCGACCCGCTCCCAGACCGTCCCTCTCGTCACCCTCGGGGCCGGCGGACCGCCGGTGATCGAGTCGGCCGGGTTCGAGGTCCACACCGCCGAGGGCGACGAGCTGACCCTCCGGGTCGGGGAAGCCCTGCTCCCCGGGGCCGCGTTCCGGGTCGCCGACCCCGACCTCGCCGGCTACGCGATCCTCGACTTCGACGCCTTCGACGAGTGGCTCGAGGAGGAGGAGCCGATCGGCGGCCACCCGCGCGACCCCTTCCACCGCGTCGACGTCCGCCTCAGCTCGCGCCGGGTCCGGATCGAGCTCGACGGCGAGGTCCTGGCCGAGACGGCGCGCCCGCGGGTCGTCTTCGAGACCAAGCTCCTCCCCCGGTGCTACATCCCGCGCGAGGACGTGCGCCAGGAGCTCCTGCGCCCGAGCCCGACCCGGACGATCTGCGCCTACAAGGGCCAGGCCTCGTACTTCTCGGCCGAGGTCGGCGACCGGACGGTGGCGGACGTCGCCTGGACCTACGAGAGCCCCCTCCCCGACGCGGCCGACCTCACCGGGTACGTCTCGTTCTACGACGAGCGGGTCGACCACGTCGAGGTCGACCCGGGGCTCGACCCGGTGCCCCGGGCCCCGGAGTCGGAGGCCGTCCCGGACCGGCCCGAGCCGGAGGGCTGAACGTCACCAAAAGGTAATGTCGCGCCGATCCAAACCAGGAATGATCCGGGTCGGCTTGTGTACAGTCGCGCCGACCGGATTTACAACTTAGGAGGACCGAGTATGCCCGCGCCCAGGCGCTCCACCGCTCTTCGAAGGTTGTCGCTCGGAGCGTTCGCGCTCCTCGTGGCGATCTTGATCGTCCCGTCCGCCGCCAGCGCGGCAACCCCGATCGGCAACGTCTACACCCAGACCAACAGCCCCGGCCAGAATCAGATCGTCGTCTTCGACCGCTACTCCGACGGGACGATCGTCGAGGTCGCCCGGGTCAACACCGGCGGCCACGGCTCGCCCTCCCCGGACTGCGCGACGCCGCCCGCCGGCCCCGCGTTCGACACCAGCTGCCCGATCATCGACTCCCAGGGCTCCGTCGTCGCCAACTCGACCGGGACCCTGCTCTTCGCGGTCAACGCCGGGAGCGACACGATCAGCGCGTTCAAGATCGACATCAACGGGATCCCCCACCTCGTCGGGACCGTCCCCTCGGGCGGGCACTTCCCGATCAGCCTGACCATCCACAACAACGTGCTCTACGTGCTCAACGAGCGCAGCGGCAACATCCAGGGCTACACCTTCACCAACAGCGGCCAGCTGACCCCGATCCCGGGCTCCAACCAGCCGCTCTCGACCCACGGTGCCGTCGGCGCCGCGGCCCAGATCAGCTTCGACAGGTTGGGTCGGAACCTGATCGTCACCGAGCGCAACGCCAACGTGATCGACGTCTTCCGGGTCACCAACAACGTGCCCGGACCCGCGGTCGCCCACCCGGTCGCCCCCGGAGCCACGACGCCGTTCGGCTTCGCGGTCGACCCGCTCGACCACCTGATCGTCTCGGACGCCCTCTCGCAGGTCGACGGGGCGGCGACGAGCTACAACCTCAACTCCTCGACCGGGGCCGTCACCCCGATCAACACCCAGACCTCGGGCGGCGGCGCCCCGTGCTGGGTCGTCGTGACGCCGAACGGGCGGTTCGCGTTCATCACCAACACGACGACCAAGTCGATCGCCCGGTACTCGGTGGCGACCGACGGGACCCTGACGTTCCTGGGGACCGTGGCCACGACCCGCGTGCCCCCGGGGCTCTCGCCCCAGTTCCCGACCGACGAGGCGCTCAGCCCCGACGGCCGCTTCCTGTACGTGCTCGTCCCGTCGGTGTTCGCCGGTGACGTCAGCCGGATCGACGTGTACATGGTCGGCACGGACGGGAGCCTGACGCTCATCCAGCAGTCACCCCAGGACATGCCCCCGGGGACCTCGGGCCTCGCCGTCGTCTAAGGCGACGGTTCAGGTAGAAAGACGATTCACCCGCGACGGCCGGCCAGGGCGAGTTCCCTGGCCGGCCCCGCGGATCCTCTTAGCTCTGCATTCCACGAGGAGCCCCGGATGAGCCCCGCCGCCCAGCCTCGCACCTCCTACCGGGTCCCGACGATCGTGACCCCCGTGGCCCCCCGGGCCCTCCTCCTGACCTTCGTCCTCGGCTTGATCGCCGCCTTCGCCCTCAACCTCGGGATTCGGTGGCTGGGCCAGCAGCTCCTCGACGTCCCCAAGGACCTCAAGTCGCTCGAGCCGATGGCCCTGATCCCCCCGACCCTGCTCCCGGTCCTCGGCAACTGCTTCGGCTGCTACATGTCCTGGCGGATGCCGAGCCGCAGGTCCCTGCGGACCTTCCTCGGCGTCGGCGGCTTCATGACCCTCGTCGGGGTCGCGATCTCCCTCGTGATGCTCCCCCCCGGCGCCGCGACCGGCGCCGTGATCACGACGGTGGCGGTCAGCGTCGCCCCCGTGCTCGTGATCATCCCCGCGCTCCTCTACCTCGTCCGCCACCAGCCCCCGGTCCCCCGGCCGACCCCGTGGTGGCGCGAGGAGCCGACGGTCTAAGACCCCGTTTGTTCATATTTTCCGGCCCGGACCGGGCCCGGCTTTGTGTACAGTCGCGCCGTCCGGTTTCGAACGGAAAGGCAGACTTGAAATGAAGCCAATTGGGGGGTCCGATTCGGCCCGGCGGCTGTCGCTCGGCGCGCTGGTGCTGGCCACGGCGGCGGTCTCGGCGGCGCCGGCCGGCGCGGCGACCGTCAAGCACAAGAAGCCGGCGCATCGTCCGGTGATCCAGACCGGGGTGGTCTACACCGAGACCAACGCCGTGCCGATCAACGAGGTCGTGGTCTTCAACCGGGGCGCCAACGGCGCCCTCGTCCCCCGCCAGCGCGTACCCACCGGCGGCGTCGGGGCCCCGTCCCCCGCCTGCGCCATGCCGACCCGGGCCTGCCCGATCGTCGACGGCCAGGGCGAGGTCAACCTCGCCGCCAACGGCCGGATCCTCTTCGCCGTGAACGCCGGGAGCAACACGATCAGCTCGTTCCTCGAGTCCTCGCTCGGCCTCGTCCTGATCGACCGCCAGCCGTCCGGGGGGAACTTCCCGGTCAGCCTCGACAGCCGGGGGAACGTCCTCTACGTGGTCAACCAGTTCACCGGGAACATCGCCGGCTTCCGCTTCAACAACATCGGCAAGATGACCCCGATCCCCGGATCGATCCGTCCGCTCGCCACCCCGGGGCCGAGCGGCGCCGCCGCGCAGATCAGCTTCGACAGGACCGGTCGGACGCTCGCGGTCAGCGAGCGCGGGACCAACCTGATCGACACGTTCCCCGTGGTCAACGGGGTCGCCGGGACGGCGACCGGTCATCCGGCCCCGGCCAACGCGACCACCCCGTTCGGGTTCGCGTTCGACGGCCTCAACCGGCTCGTCGTCTCTGACGCCCTCTCCCAGATGACCGGGGCGGCCACGACCTACACACAGGGGCTCGCGGCGATCGACACCCAGTCGACGAGCGGCGGGGCCCCCTGCTGGGTCGTCGTCACCCCCGACAACCGGTACGTCTACATCACGAACACCACGACCAAGACCATCGCCCGGTTCGGCCTCTCCGCCGACGGGCACCTGTCCCTGCTCGGGTTGACCCAGACCCTCAACACCCCGCCCGGGCCGGTCCTGTTCCCGACCGACGAGGCGCTCAGCAGCAACGGGCGCTACCTCTACGTCCTGATCCCGTCGGTCTTCGGGCCCGACGTCAGCCGGATCGACGAGTACCGGATCGGCGCCGGCGGCACCCTCACGCTGCTGGGCTCGACCCCGTCGAACATGGGCGCCGGGGCGTCCGGCCTGGCGGCGCGCTAGCCGGCTTCGAGCGCGAGCGCCTGACCCGCGCGGGTCAGGCGCTCGTGACCTCGAGCCAGTCGAGGCGCTTCCCGCAGAGCGAGCGCCACCGGCCGGGGGGCGTCACCCGCATCGCCTCGTGGGTCCCGGCGGTCCCGGCCCGGGTCACGAAGACGGCGTGGAGGATCGCCGAGCCCCCGTCCCCCGGGTCCGGGGTCAGGCCCCCCCGGTCGAGGGTCAGCCGATGGGTCCCCGCGGTCAGGGCCACCGGGACCGGGGTCATCGTGTCCTCGTTGAACACGCTCCCGCTGACCTCGGAGGCGATCGACCCGAGGCGGCGCCCGTCGACCCCGATGCCCACCCGGGGCATGATCTCCCCCTGGACCCAGACGTCCCAGACCCCGGCTCGGGGTACCCGGAAGGTCGCGTCGAGCCGGCCGTGGCGGGTCATCAGCAGGCCGACGCTCCGCGGGTGGGCCACCTCCCAGTCGGGATGCCGGGTGGCGGCCAGGTCGATGGCCACGACCTCGACCGGCGCCGCGCTGACCAGCTGCGCCCGGTGGGCCCCGGCGACCCGGGCCAGCCGCCGGACGGTCGGGCATCCGATCCGCCGCCGGCCCGAGAGGCGGACGTGGGCGAGCGCGACCGGCGCCCCCGGCCGGCGGGCCCAGACCTGGTAGTAGGTCCCCTCGAAGTCCAGGCGGTAGGCCCACGGCGGCCGGCTCGCCCGCGGGTCGCGCCGGGTGATGATCAGCGGGTAGCCCCCGAACGTCGCCGCCCCGATCCGGTCGAGGTCGACCGGGTCCCCATGACCCGTGGCGACCCGCTCGAGCCCGACCGGCGGGAAGATGAAGTCCGGCCCCCCGACGTCGAGGTCGCGCAGGACGTAGAGCGACCACTCGTCGAAGTCGGTGAACAGGACCGGCCCCCGCCCGGCGTAGCGCGTGTTCAGGGCGGCCATCTCCTCGTACCGGGCGGTCGGCGCCAGGTCGGTGCTGTGGTACTCGACGACGTCCGAGGCGATGATGCCCCCGGCGATGACGAGGCCCAGGATCGGCGCGAGCAGCCGCAGGGGTGAGGCCCGCAGGCCGGCCACCCCGGCCCAGGCGAGGAGCACGGCCACCGGAGAGGTCAGGACGAGCAGCTTGGCGTCCGACCAGGTCGCCCCGTACTGGGTCAGGCCGACCCACAGGACGAGCAGGAGCCCGATCCACGCGCCCAAGGCGTAGGCCCGGGTCCGCACGACGTGGATGGCCCCGATCACCGTCGAGGCGAGGGTCACGCCGATCAGGACGTAGGTCACCGTCCGGGCCGGGCCCATCGGGACCCGGTGGCGGTAGCTGCCCGACAGCCAGCTCCCGAGCACCTGCTCGATGTGGAGGGGGGCGGTCAGGTTGCCCGGGTTGCTCGTCCCCGCGATGCCCTGGGCGACCTGGAGGGACCCGTGGAGGTCGGTCCAGGTCGGCCACCCGGCGACCAGGGCGACGATGACCCCGACGGCCGCCAGCCCGAGCGCCCGTCCGAGGCCCCCCCGGCCGGCCACCGCCTGCCCGACCACGATCGCCACGACCACGACCACCGCTCCGAGCGCCCACGCCCCGAAGGCCACGCCCAGGGCCGACACCCCGGCCACGGCGACCAGGGCGAAGGGGATCGCCCGGTTCGGAGGGCCGGTGACCCACGTCCGGTGGACGACGACCAGGGCGCCGAGGCCGAGGATGAGCGGGAGCGCGGTCATCTCCTTGAGCGAGGCCACGAGCTCGTAGCCGTAGACGAGGGCCGGCACGGCGACGGTGAGGGCGGCCAGCCCCGCCCAGGCTCCCGACAGGCCGACCCGGCGGGCGAGGACCAGCCCCGGTCCGACCGCCGTGGCCAGGATGAAGGCGCAGAACGGCTGGAGGGCCCAGACCAGCGGGACCCCGAGGAGCCGGGCGCTGGCCCCGAACAGCGTGTGGGAGCCCGACGGATAGCTCGTGTTGAAGTAGGCGCTGATGTACTGGCCGTAGGAGTTCTGGAGGTCGAGGCCGGCGTACTCCTGGCCGTGGCGGATCAGGTAGTCGGCCCCGATCATGTGGAGCGCCGAGTCCGGGAGGACCCCGTAGCCGCTGAACGTCGGCCGGCCGGCGAGGAGGACCGGGGCCAGGGCGACCAGATAGGCGAGGACCGCCAGGGCCGCCCCGCCCAGGCCGGACCAGCCGGTTCGCCCGAGGGCCAGGGTCCGCCGCCAGCCGACGAGGAACCCGGCGGCGGCCAGGCCGGCGATGACCCCGGGGGTGGCCGGGGCCAGGCTCGGGACGTCGGTGGTCAGCTGGGAGGCCCCGATCAGGCCTGCCGCCCCGACCACCGGCAGCAGGGCCCCGGGGAGGAACCCCCCGGCAGCCCGGTCCACGAGCAGGCCGGCCCCGAGGCAGAGGCCGGCGAGGAGGACCGGGTAGACGAGCGTGACGAGGACGAACGTCGTCGGCACCTGGTCAGCTCCGGCCGGGGGTCGTGGCCGGCGGCGGGGAGCCGCGGCGGGCGGGGGCGCACGGGCGAGCGCTTGAGATGTGGAGACGGAACACGAGGTCGGTCGATCGGACCCGCGAACGCCGCCCACGAATGCGCCGCCCCTCCGGGACCGGGGAAGTCTCCCACGGCTCGGTCCGCTTCGGTCCGGGCGGGCGGGGCCCCCGACTAGAATGTCCCGGGCGGACATGGGCAAGGTTTGGGTACTCGACACCGAGACGAAGGGCACCGGGGCCACGATGGTCCCGCTCGAGCAGACGCTCCGGAAGGCGTCGGCCGAGCCCGACCTCGAGCTCGTCGAGTGGGAGCGCCCGCCCCGGCCGGCGAAGGAGCCTGAGGCCAGGCCGGCGCGCCGCTTCCGGATCGTCGACCTCCGGTCCCGCCGGATCCTCGGCGACCGCCTCGACGCCCGGGCGACGGTCGAGCTGCTCGGGGGGGTGGAGACCATCGTCGACGTCCACGTCCACGTCTGGGAGCCGACGCTCGACCGCTGGCGGCTGCTCACACTCGACGAGCAGCGGTCGCTCTGGCGCCTGCGCGACCGCGTCCGGGCTGCCGGCTGAGCCCGGTCGGGCGGCGGCTGGCGGACACCATGCGTCGCCGTATCGGTCCGGCCGTGGCCCTCGCCGCGGCCCTCCTCGCCGCCGGGCTCCTGGCCGCCGGGTCGGGCGGAGACGCTCGACGCGTGGACTTCGACGCGGCCGGGGCCTGGTCGCTGACCGCCCGCATCCTCGCCTACGGTCCCCGCCCGGCCGGTTCCCCCGTCGAGCGGCGGGTCGGGCTCGCCCTCCGGCGACTCCTCCCCGGGGGCCGGTTCGAGGCGGTCCCCGGGAGCCTGCGCAACATCGTCGGCTCGCTTCCGGGCCGGGAGCCGGCGATCGTCGTCGGCGCCCACTACGACTCGACGCCGGTTCCCGGGTACCTCGGGGCCAACAACAGCGCCGCCGGCGTCGCCGCCGTGGTCGAGCTCGCCCAGGCCCTCCGGGCCGACCCCCCGAGGCCGGGCGCCCGGGCCGTCCGCTTCGTGCTCTTCGACGGCGAGGAGGCCCCGGCCGGCTTCCACGACTTCCGGGCCGAGGGCGACCGGGGGAGCCGGGCCTACGTCAAGGCCCATGCCCCGGCGACGGCCGAGCTCGTGCTCCTCGACTTCATCGCCAACCCCAACCTCCGGATCCCGCGCGAGGCCGGGTCGGACCCGGGGTTGTGGGCACGCCTCCGGGCCGCGGCGGCCGCCGCCGGGACGGTCGCGGCCTTCCCGGATGCGACGGTCGGGGAGATCCTCGACGACCACACCCCGTTCCGGGCGGCCGGGATTCCGGCGATCGACCTGATCGACTTCGACTACGGATGCTGGCAGCGGACGTGCGACACCCTCGGCCGGATCTCCCGGGCGAGCCTCGGCGTGTCCGGGCGGACGGTGCTCGGCCTGATCCGGGCCGAGCGCGGCCGGTGAGGGTCAGGGCTCGCAGTCGGCGCAGGCCCCGTGGAGGACGACCTCGTGGTCGGAGACGGTCAGCGGGACCCGGGCGCTCAGGCGCTTGATCGCCAGCTCGAGCTCCGGGTCGCTGAACGGGCGCAGGGCCCCGCAGTGGTCGCAGACCAGGTGGTGGTGGTGCCCGTGACCGGCTCGGACCGGCTCGTAGCGGACCATCGTCTGCCCGATCTCGACCCGCTGAATCACGCCGAGCCGGTCGAGCTCCTCGAGGATCCGGTAGATGCTCGCCCGGGAGACCGCCCGGCGGCGGGTCCGGAGGATGTCCTCGATCTCGATCGCCGACAGGGCGCACGACTGCTCGTCGAGCAGCTCGAGCATCGCCCTCCGGGCGCCCCCCCGCCGGTAGCCGGCCTCGGCGAGGGCCTGCTCGGCCGCCTCGGCCCACGCGTGTCCGGATTGGTCGATCGCGAGTTGGTCCATCGCCTGCCGAGTCTAATCGTGGATCCGGCGCCCGCCGCCGGGCCGTGGCCCCGGCTCAGGCATGCTCGGACGGGGCGAGTCGGGTGGACGCCCGCCGGCGGGCTCGGCCGCCCGGGGCGGAGACGGCGAAGCTGAGCGCGTAGGTCGCCCCGGCCACCCCGACGATCGCGCTGCTCGGAGGGACCGAGGGAATCGCATAGCTGAGGACGATGCCGATCCACGTGGCGGCCAGGGCGAGGCCGGCGGCCAGGGCCAGGCCGACGTAGGGGTTGCCGGTCAGCCGGTGGGCCGTCCCGGCCGGGGCGGCGAGGAGGCCGAGGAGGAGGAGCGCCCCGACCGCCTGGGTCGCCTCGGCCGCATCGAGGCCGACCAGGGCGAGGAAGGCGACGCCCAGCGCCCGGACCGGGACCCCCTGGGAGACGGCGACGTCCGGGTCGAGGGTGGCGAACACGAGCGGCCGGGCGACGGCGGCGAGGACGCCGACGATCCCCACGGCGATCCCGGCCGCGACGACGGCTCCCCCCCGGGAGAGACCGAAGATCGACCCGAAGAGCGAGCGGGCGGCCAAGGCTCCGTCTCCGCCCCCGGCCCCGGCCCCGGTGGCGACGAGGGCGAGGAGGAGGACCCCGATCCCGAGGATCCAGGCGAAGGCCGTCCCGATCGCCGCGTCGTCGACCCGGGCCCGCGACCCGAGCGGCGTCAGGGCCAGGGCGAAGGCGACGGTCGCGGCGAACAGCCCGAGCCGGAGGTCGATCCCGGCCAGGGCCGCAGCGACCGCCCCGGTGAATGCGACGTGGCTGAGGGCGTCGGCGGCGAAGACCTGGCCGCGGAGGACGAGCAGGTAGCCGACGAGTCCGCTGGCCACGGCGATGGCCGACCCGGCGAGAAGCGCGTTCTGGACGAACTCGTGGGCCAGCATCAGTCGAGGAGGACGCGGACGGCCCGGGTGGCGACCAGCAGCCCGAAGGCCAGGCTGGTGACCAGGAATCCGACCGGGAGGTCGGTGAAGTAGGCGAGTCCGAGGCCGACCCAGGTGACGACGAGGGCGATCCCGACGCTCAGGGCCAGCCCGAGCCCGATCCGCCCGGTCAGGTCCTGGGCCGTGGCCGCCGGGGCGACCAGGAGCGCGAAGACGAGCAGGACGCCGGTGATCTGGGCGGTCGCCGCCGCGGCCAGCCCGAGGACGAGGAGGAACACCGTCGAGAGCGCGTGCGGGTTCACGCCGTTGGCCCGGGCGACCTCCTCGTCGACGCTGGCGAAGACGAGGCGCCGGCCGGCGACCGGGAACACGACGAGCGCCCCGACGGCGACCCCCAGGAGCGTGAGGACCTGGCCCCGGGTGATGAGCAGGGACCCGAAGAGCAGGGACTCGAGGCTCTCGAGGATCCCGGTGTACAGGCTCAGGAAGACGAACCCGGCCCCGAGGGCGACCGCCTGGACGGTGCCGATGACCGCCGAGGCCTGGGCGTCGTCCCGCCGGCCGGCCGCCTGGGAGGCGGCGGCGATCACGAGGGCCCCGGCCCCGGCGAAGGCGAAGTAGCCGGCGGCGAGGGGGAGGCCGACGAGGGCGGCCCCGCTCGCCCCGGGGAAGGACATGATCGCCAGGGTGTGGCCGGCGAAGCTCTCCCGCCGGAGCACCATGAACCAGCCGATGATTCCGGCCATGACGGCGACGATCGCCCCGGCCTCGAGGGCGTTGACCATGAACGGGAACGCCGTCAGCTGGTCGAAGTCGGCGATCGGGTTCAG
>JAXDHK010000008.1:0-10005 GCA_034664545.1 Solirubrobacteraceae bacterium | reverse complement strand
CCTCGCCGGTCCCAACGAGGAGCTCCTGCGCGTGCTCCGGCGCGAGCGCGCGGCCGGTGGGGCGGGCGCTACAGGATCGGCAGGTAGCGGTCGAGCTCCCACCGGGTCACCTGGACGCGGTAGTCGTCCCACTCCTGGCGCTTGATCTCGACGTAGCGGTTGAACGTGTGCTCCCCGAGCGTGCGCAGGGCGAGCTCCGACTCGGCGGTCAGCTCGATCGCCTCCCCGAGGGTCTCCGGCAGCTGCTCGATCCCCAGCCGGCGGCGGTCGTCGGGCGAGAGGTGGTAGAGGTTCTTCTCCATCGGCTCGGGCAGCTCGTAGCCCTTCTCGATCCCCTCGAGGCCGGCCTGGAGGAGGGCGGCGAAGGTGAGGTAGGGGTTGCACGCCGGATCCGGACACCGGAGCTCCATCCGGGTCGCCTGCTCCTTGCCCGGGTGGTAGAGCGGCACCCGGACCAGGGCCGACCGGTTGCGCCGCGACCAGGCGACGTAGACCGGCGCCTCGAAGCCCGGGACCAGCCGCTTGTAGGAGTTGACCCACTGGGCGAAGATCGAGGAGATCTCCCGGGCGTGTCGGAGCTGCCCGGCGATGAACGCCTTTCCGACGTCCGAGAGGAAGTACTGGTCGTCGGCGTCGTAGAAGGCGTTCCGGCCCTCGGCGAACAGCGACTGGTGGGTGTGCATCCCGGAGCCGTTCTCCCCGTAGAGGGGCTTGGGCATGAACGTGGCGTGCCAGCCGTACTTGAGCGCGTACTCCTTGACCGTGATCCGGTAGGTCATGCAGTCGTCGGCCATCTTCAGCGCGTCGGCGAACCGGACGTCGATCTCGTGCTGGGACGGGCCGACCTCGTGGTGGCTGTACTCGACGTGGATGCCCAGCTGCTCGAGCGCGAGAACCGTCTCCCGGCGGACATCGGACCCGGCGTCGAGCGTGGTCAGGTCGAAGTACCCACCCTGGTCGAGCGGCTCGGTCGCCTTGGCGTCGCGGAAGAGGAAGTACTCGAGCTCGGGCCCGACGTTGAACACGTCGAAGCCCATGCTGTGCGCCCGGTTGAGGGCCCGGCGGAGGATGTGCCGGGGATCGCCCTCGTAGGCGGTCCGCTCGGGCGTCAGGACGTCGCAGAACATGCGCCCGACCCCCTGCTCCTCCGGGCGCCACGGGAGGATGGCGAACGTGCTCGGGTCGGGCATGGCGATCATGTCCGACTCCTCGATCGCGTTGAAACCGGTGATCGAGGATCCATCGAAGCCCGTGCCGCCCTCGAAGGCGTCCTGGAGCTCCTCGGCGTTGATCGAGAACGACTTCAGCTGACCGAGGATGTCGGTGAACCAGAAGCGGATGAAGCGGATCTTTCGCTCATCGACGATCGCCTGGACGTCGGCCGCCGTCTTTGGAGTGTCCGCCATCGGCCGTCAGCCTAGATCATGCGTCGCCGCGACGCGGCCATCTTCCTCCCGGCGGTTGGAGCTCTCAGGCCCGTCAGTCCACGGCGACCGCGGGGCCGCCGACCTGCGTCAGGCCACGGACGGACGGGTCAGACGGCGAGCCAGCGCTGCGCCCAGGCCCGGAGCTCGCCGACCGCCGGCCCCAGGGCGAACCCCATCCGGGTCAGGCTGTACTCGACCCGCACGGGCCGGCCGGCGTAGACCGTTCGCTCGACCAGGCCCCGCGCCTCGAGCTCCTTCAGGCGATCGGAGAGCATCCGGTCGGAGAGCTCGGGCACGGCGGCCGCCAGCTCGGAGAAGCGCAGAGCCCCGGCCTGGAGCAGGATCGCCAGGATGGCTCCGGTCCAGCGCCGGCCGATCAGCTCGACCGCCTCGTGATAGTGGGGGCAGCAGCCCGGGGATGCCTGGCTATGTCCTGCGGGGTGAGGCGTCATGGCCAGCGGATGCTATGCGGCTCGGAGCGTCCTGGACTCCTCGACCGACCCGTCGATCGGGACGTCCCCGGCGACGTTGATCATCGCCGTGAAGCTCTCGATCGAGACGTAGGCGATCGCCTCGATCAACTGCTCGTCGCTCCACCCGGCCTCCCGGGCCTCTTCGTGGAGGTACATCGGCGGCCCACCCTCCCCGGCCACGATCGCCTTGAGGTAGCGCAGGAGCGCCGCCTCCCTGGGCTCACCGGAATCGAACTCGCGGGCGGCCGCGACCTCGTCGAGACCGAGCCCGGCCGACCGGGCCGTCCGGCTGTGGAGGGCCACGCCCGGCTCGGACCCGTAGTGCTCGGCCACGGCGAGCGAGATCCGCTCGAGCGTCGGCAGCGTCAGCTTTCCGCGACGGAGCTCCGAGCGGAAGCGGGCGTACCCGCGCAGGGCAGCCGGGGACCCGGCGAGCACGCCGAGGAAGTTCGGAAGCTGCCCCCCGGTGGCCAGGGCGCCGCGGAGGACCGGAACCGATCCCTCGGGGGCGGTCAGGTCGTCGTGGATCTGGAACCTGCTCATCGTCGTTTTCATCACAGCCCGCTTTGGTTCTTGATTGGCGCTTTACCTTTTGCCATTCACTTACGATTGATAAGGGTACTCGGATCACCCGAGCTCCGCAAGTCGCCCCAGGTCGGATGTTCGTCGAGTCCGGAGGCGGTCCCCCGGGCGCAGGAGCGTCGGGAGGGGCGGCCCCGGGCTCGTGGATCCCGTCTAGCGGTCGGGTACCCCCGGCCGGCCCCGATCAACCCGCGGGCGCCGGGCGCCCCACGGTGACTCAGCGCCCGAGGAGGACCGGAGCCGGCGGGCGCGCGGCCGGCGCCGGCGCGGTCAGTGCGGGCGCCGAGGCGGCGCCGAGATGGCGCACCGGGAGCGTCGCGCTCTTCGCGGTGGCGGCCGCGACGATCGCCATCAGGAGGCCGAAGACGACGGCCCAGGCGGCGATCCGGTCCGGGCGCGAGCCGATCCGCTCCGGCGCCGACCGGCGCGGGCGCTCCCGGGGCAGCGGCTCGAGCCGGCGGGGCGGCGGGGACTCTCCGGTCGGGTGGAGCTGACGGGCCGAGGTCCCGGCGATCGCCTGGCCCCGGATCCGCACGGTTCGCCGGGAGGCCTCAGGCTGGCGGGCGGCCCGCTGGCGCTCGAGCGGCTCGCGGAGATGCTCGACATCGGTCCACCATGCCCGCCCCTCGGCCTGCGACATTCACGTCTCCTTCTCGATGCTTACGGGGTCAGCCGGTGGCGGGCTCGCGCCGAAGAGAGCAGCGCTACGCACAGGGCGATTCGCCCCAACCAGGTGGGTCCCCCGCTCCCCGCCTCGGCGGCGAAGACTCAGCGGAACGATCGCCATCCTAACCGCTGGACCGGCGAAACACCTGCAATTCGCGTTGCAACCCGCCCGCGAAGCAGGAATTTGCGACCGAGCGGCGACGACGGCCCCGACGGGCCGGCCCGGTGGGTGCTCAGCGGCCGGCTACGGCCGCCACGAAGTCCGCGACGTTCTTGGCGTCGGCACCCTGGAAGAGCATCGCCGGCATCTGCCCCATGCCCCGGGCCCGACCGTTGGTGATCGCGTCGACCACGAGCCCGGCCGGCGGGCGCAGGATGTCGAGGTTCGGGCCGACCCGGCCGACCGCGTGGGCCGCCCGGAGGGTGTGGCAGGTCGAGCACTTGCTCCCGAAGAGCGTCCTCCCGGCCGTCTCGCCGGCGGTCAGGGTGACCCCCGCCGGACCCGTCCGGGCCTTGTGGTCGGCGTTGGAGACGCCCACCCCCAGCGGCACGAGGAGGCCGAGGACGAAGATCCCGACGATCAGGTAGAGCCGCACCCGTCGGCCGACCCGACCCTCGGTGTGGAGCGTCGCCCGGACGCCCGCCGGTCCGCCGCGGAGCGCGACGAAGAAGACGGCCGCGCCGAGCACGACCCAGAACGCCGTCGCAGCGATGATCACGGGCGGCAACATATCCGATGCGCGGGACGATCGGCGGGTCGCAAGAGGCCCCGACGACCGCCTCGACGCCGGATACGATCGGGGTGACCCACGCTCGACCATGCCGAGACCGCGCACCCACGACGAGCACCGCCCGGGCCGCCCCCCGCCGCCGCCGGTCGCGCTCGACCAAGCCACTCGGCCGACCGCCGAGGCCGGGCTGGTCCCGACCGCCCCGGGCCCGTCGGTCGCGCTCCGGCTCATCCGCTACGGACTCCCCGGCGCCATTCTCCTCGCCGGGGTGATCCTGTCGATCGCGGTCCCGGGCGAGACTGGAGTCGACGCTCTCGTCGGGCTGGGCGGCGTCGCCGCCTGTGTCCTCCTGCTCAACGTCCTGCTCCGCCTCGGGGCGAGCGGCGACCGCGACCGGATGCGCGAGGCGGCCGCCCGCGCCTACTACGACGAGCACGGCCGGTGGCCGGATGACCAGCGGCCGGCCCGGTGACCGGCGAGGAGATCCGGCGCCTGCTCGCCGGGCTCGACGGGATCACCGGCGACGAGTGGCTGATCCGGGGGGACGAGATCGCCAACGCCAACTCCAAGGCGATCCGCCGGGACGAGGTCCCCGAGGCGGCGCGGGCCGAGGCCGACCGCTGGGTCGAGACCCATCGCGGGCGCCTGCTCTCCCACCGGGAGGCCCCGGCCACCGGCCGGCTGCGCGTCTACTACGAGGTGCCGCTCAAGGCGCTCTGGCCGCCCGAGGCGGCCTGAGCCCCCCGCGCCTCGGCCAGGACGACGCCGTACCCGTCGGGATCGCGCAGCCAGATCTCCCGCTGGCCGGCGTTCGGGTTGACGTGGACGTCGGTGACGATCTCGGCCCCCGCCTCCCGGACCCGGCTCACCGCCCGATCGAAGTCGGCGACCGCGAACCAGAGCAGGACCCCGTTCCCGAGCCCGGCCTCCGGGTCCCCGAGCCGGCCGTGGTGGTGGCCGACCTCGAGGCTGTGGAGCTGGAGGACCAGCTCCCCGTCCACCAGGATCTGCTCGTACTCGTCTCCCCCGTGGCCGCTCACCGCCCCCAGCACCCGCTGGTACCAGCGGCGCGACCGCCCGACGGCGGCGACGGCGATCAGGGGCTGGGCGCGGACCGCCCGGGATTGGCCTGGTGGCGTCACCGACCGAACGCTAGCGGTTGGCGAACGACACACCGGGGTGGGGGTGGCACCGGGCTTCCGGGCGACCCGGCGACCGGCGCCACCCCCTGCCGGTCAGCTCCCGGCTGACCGCCGGCTCTGCCACTGGTCGAAGGCCACGGCAATCAGGATCAGGGCCCCGATGATGATCTGCAGGTAGAACGAGTTGATCGCCAGGAGGTTGCCCCCGTTGTTGAGCACCCCGACGATCAGGGCTCCGGCTGCCGCCCCGTAGGCCCCGCCCTTGGCCCCGAACAGGCTGGCTCCCCCGATCACGCAGGCGGCGATCGCGTTGAGCTCGTAGCCAGTTCCGGCGGTCGGGATGCCGGCGTTCAGCCGCGAGGTGAAGAGCACGCCCCCGACCGCGGCCAGCAGGCCGGCGATCGCGTAGACGGCGACCAGCACCCGCGTCACCGGGACACCGGCCAGCCGGGCCGACTCCGGGTTCGAGCCGACCGCGTAGACGTAGCGCCCGAACACGGTTCGGCGCAGGACGAACGCCGCGACGACGACCACGGCCGCGAACAGCCAGAGCAGGTTCGGCAGACCGAGGAACGACCCGTTGGCGATCTGGCCGAACGAGTCCGGGAGCGGTTGAACGGTGTTCGCGTTGGTCAGGACGAGCACCGCCCCCCGAGCGATGCCGAGCATCCCGAGGGTCACGATGAACGGCGGGAGCTTCCCGTAGGCGACGAGGGCCCCGTTGAACACCCCGATCGCCGCCCCAGCGGCCAGGCCGCCGAGGATGGCTGGGACGATGCCGATCTTGTGGACCAGCAACTCGGCCGAGATGCAGCCGGTCAGCCCGAGCACCGACCCGACCGACAGGTCGATTCCGGCGGTGAGGATCACCAGGAGCTGGCCGACGGCGATGATCCCGAACACGGCGACCTGACGCGCCAGGTTGTCCATGTTGGCGCTGGTCAGGAACTCGGGCGAGGCGAGGGTCAGTGCCCCGAACAGGATCAGCAGGACGATCAGCCCGCCCGCGTCCCGGCCGAACACGTTGCCGAAGGTGAGGATCCGCTCCTCCTCGTCGACGACGGCGCCCCCGCCTCCTCCCGCCGCGAGCGGCTCGAGCCCCGGGGCCGACTCGCGGCCATGAATGCCTGGCAGTCTCATGCTCCCATCTCCTCTGTGACCGTCGCGCCCCCGCCGACACTCGCCAGCCGGAGCACGTCCTCTTCGGTGGCCCCGGCCGCGGGCAGCTCGCCCGCGACCGTGCCGCCGCTCATGATCAGCACCCGATCCGCCAGCCCGAGCACCTCGGGCAGGTAGGACGACACGACGATGACGGCGAGCCCCTCGGCCGCCAGATCGCCGATGACCTTGTAGATCTCGGCCTTGGCCCCGACGTCGACCCCCTTTGTCGGCTCGTCGAACATCAGCACCTTCGCCTTGGTGGCCAGCCACCGGGCCAGGAGCACCTTCTGTTGGTTGCCTCCCGACAGCGAGGACACCGGCTGCTCCCACGAGGCCGCCCGGAGGCGTAGCCCGCCGAGGTACTTGTCGACGATGCCCCGCTCCTCCCGCCGGTCGACTAGGAAGAAGCTCGACAGGGCGTCGAGGTCGGCGATCGACGCGTTCTCCCGGATCGTCAGCTCGAGCAGGAGCCCGAGGCGCTTGCGATCCTCGGTGAGGAGCCCGATGCCGGCCTGGACCGCCCGCCGGGGATCGCCGCCCGCCACCCGCTTGCCGTCCACCGAGACCTCGCCCGTCTGGCGGCCGTCGGCCCCGAATATCGCTCGGACCAGCTCGCTTCGTCCGGACCCGAGCAGCCCGGCCACGCCCACGATCTCCCCGGCCCGAACCTCGAAGTCGATCGGGGTCGAGCTGCCCTGCGGGAGGAGGCCCTTCACGCGGAGGCGGGGCTCGCCGATCGTCCGGTTGGACGCCGGGTAGAGCGACTCGATCTTCCGTCCGACCATCGAGGCGATCAGGCGGTCCCGGTCGAAGTCGCCCATCGGCGCCGTCAGGACGAGGCCCCCGTCCCGGAGCACCGTCACCTGGTCCCCGATCTCGAACATCTCCTCGAGGTGGTGGGTCACGTACATGATCGCGTGACCCTCGTCCCGGAGCTGCTTGATCCGCTCGAGCAGCGCCTTGGTCTCGGTCTCCGAGAGCGCCGTCGTCGGCTCGTCGAAGATCAGCACCCGGGGCGTGGCCCCGAGGACCTTGGCGATCTCGACCAGCTGCTGGACGGCCAGCGGCAGCCCCGCCACCAGCGTGTCCGGGTCGAGCCCCTCGAGCCCGACCCGCTCGAGCATGGTCCGCGCCTGCTGGCGGGCCTCCCGCGGCCGGGTGATCCCCCGCCGCGCCGGGAGCCGGCTCATCAGCAGATTCTCGGCCACCGAGAGGTCCGGGAGCAGGCTCAGCTCCTGGTAGACCACACCGATTCCCGCCTCCCGCGCCTGGGACGGGGTCGGCGAGCCGACGTCCTTCCCGTCGATCAGGTAGTCCCCGGTGTCTCGCCGGATCGCCCCGGTCAGGATCTTGATCAGCGTGCTCTTGCCCGCCCCGTTCTCGCCGGCCAGGCACATCACCTCCCCCGGCCGGAGCTCGAGGGTGACGTCGGTCAGGGCCTTGTTCGGCCCGTAGGCCTTCGAGGCGTTCCGGAGCGCTACGACCGGCTCGGCCGTTGTGTTGTCCGCGACCCCCGGGCTCATGCTCCCGCCTTCGCGGTCGGCGGGTTGAGCAGCGGGGCCACGACCGGGGAGGCCGAGTTCTGCTTGGTGGCGACCACCGCGCCCGGGTCGAGCCTCGGCGGCGGCTGGCTCCCGACCGAGGCCATGCCCGCCTCGAGCACGCCCTGATACCCGAAGAAGTACGGGTTCTGGACGACGAGCGCGCTGACCGACCCGTCGCTGAGGGCCGCGTTCTCCTGCGGGTCGGTGTCGAAGGCGACCACCGGGATGCGCCCGGTCGCCCGGTTGTCCTTTATCGCCCGGGCGGCGCCGACCCCGGAGACGTTGTTGTCGGCGAAGATCCCGAGCAGGCCCGGGTTGGCGGTCAGGGCGTCGTTGACCTGGCTCGCCGCCGTGTTGATGTCGTTGTTGTTGTAGCGCTGGACGGCGACCCGGACGCCCGGGCAGGCCCCGGCCAGGCCCTGGGTGAAGCCGGTGTCCCGATCCTTGATCGTCTGGACCCCGGCCACCGACGATTCGACCATCGCCGAGCCCGAGCTGGCCCCCTTGGCCTTGATCAGCTGGCACAGGGTCTGTCCGGCCTGGATTCCCGCCTTGATGTTGTCGGTGCCGATGAAGCCCTGGGCCTCGGTGGTCACCGCCGTGTCGACCACGATCACCTTGATCCCGGCGCTCCGCGCCCGCTTGATCGCGTCGTTGAGGGCATCCGAGGAGTTGGGCGCCAGCACGATCGCCTTTACCCCCCGGGAGATCGAGTTCTCGATCAGCTGGACCTGCTGGGCGACGTCGGTCTCCGAGGTCGGACCGAACAGCCCGACCTGCAGCCCATAGTCGTTCCCCGCCCGCTTGGCCCCGGCCAGCATGGTCTGCCAGAACGACGAGTCGCTCGCCTTGATGATCACGTCGACCTTCGTGGCGGCCGCCTTCCCCCCGCTCCCGCCCCCTCCGCCGCCGCTTGACGAGCCGCCCGACGCCCGGCCGGCGACCACCCCCACGACCGCGGCGATCAGCGCGATGACGGCGACCAGAGACAGCGAGAACTTCAGTCGATGCTTGCTCATGGATCCCTCGACCCTCCCCCTTCGGGGTTCGCTCCCGGCCGGCCCAGCCACCCGAGAGAACGTTTTCAGCAGTGCCGCGAGCGTACGCCCCGGCCTAACCCTTGTCAAGAAGAATTCGTTTTCTTGGCGGTGCCCGCTACACTCCACCAATCAACGGCGGGCGGGGGTCTTTCGACGTGAACGGAATGAGCGAAACGTTTCCCAACGGTGGGCGCGGGGGTGCCGGGGCGCGGGTCGGCCGGCGGGCGACGATGAAGCAGGTGGCAGCGCTGGCCGGGGTCAGCCTGAGCACCGTGTCGCGCGTGGTCAACGGCGACCCGGCCGTCGGGGCGGACCTCGCCGAACGCGTTCAGACCGCGGCGGCGGCACTCGGCTACCGCCACAACGTGGCGGCGAGCGCCCTGCGCCGGGCCGACGGCCTGTCGGCGAGCATCGGGGTGATCGTCGAGGACGTCGCCAACCCGTTCTTCTCGGCGGTCCAGCGGGGGATCGAGGACGTCGCTCGGCGGCGGGGGGTCCTGACCTTCGCCGGGAGCTCGGACGAGGTTCCCGAGCGCGAGCGCGCGCTGGCCGAGGCGCTCGGCTCGCGCGGGGTCGACGGCCTGATCATCGCGCCGGCCGCCTCCGATCAGAGCTACCTCCTCCGGGACCGGGCGGCCGGGATGGCGCTGGTCTTCGTCGACCGGCCGGGCCGGTTCATCGACGCCGACGCCGCCCTGGCCGACAACGCGGGGGGCGCCCGTCAGGCCGTCGCCCACCTGGTCTCCGGGGGTCACCGCCGGATCGGCTTCCTCGGCGACCGGCCTGAGCTCTATACGTCGGGTGAGCGGCTCCGCGGATATCGGGAGGCGCTCGCCGCCCATGGCCTCCCCGCCCCGGAGCACCTCATCCGGCACACGCTCCCCCGGGCGGCCGACGCCTACGAGCGGACCCGGGACCTGGTGCTGGGGCCCGCCCCCCCAACTGCGCTGTTCACGAGCCAGAACCTGATCACCATCCAGGCGGCCCAGGCCATCCACGATCTCGGTCGGCAGCGGACCCTGGCCCTGGTCGGCTTTGACGATATTGCTCTGGCCGGGCTCCTCGAGCCGGGGTTGACCGTGATCAGCCAGAACGCCGCCGGACTCGGGCGTGCGGCGGCGGACCTGCTCTTCGATCGCCTCGACGGCGAGGTCGGCCCGTCGCGGACGGTCGTGCTCCCGACCACGCTGATCACCCGCGGGTCCGGCGAGCTGCCGCCGGCTGGCGAGTCATGAGCCG
>JAXDHK010000007.1:0-3194 GCA_034664545.1 Solirubrobacteraceae bacterium | reverse complement strand
GGACCGCGGAAGGGGCGCTCCCGGTCGGGCTCCTTGAGCCGGAGCCTGATCACGGCGAGGTGGGCGATCGTGAACGACAGCATCGCCCCGAAGGCGTAGAGGTTCCCGAGGAACTCGGCCTTGCCGGGGATCAGCGTCACGCAGGCGATGGCCCCGAACACGAGGATCCCGATCCACGGCGTGCTGAACTTCGGGTGGAGCTGGCGCAGGCGATCGGGGACCTGGCGGTGGAGGCCCATCGAGTAGACGAGGCGGGAGACGCCGATGATCCCGGCGTTGGCGGCGATGAAGAGGATCGTCGCGGCGAGCAGGCCGACGTAGATCTCCCCCGCCGCCTGGAAGGCGCCGAGGTGGAGGTTCTTGACGATCCCGAGGACCGGGTCGCCGGCGAAGCCGCCGTGGGCCTGGTCGACGCCGAGGAGGGTGACGTACCTCCCGTCGGGCCGGCGGTGGACCGGGAGGGCGGAGAGGGCGACGATCGGGAGGGCGGCGTAGATGGCGAACACGGCGATGACCACCCGGTTGATCGCCGCCGGGATCGTCGTCGCCTCGTCCCGGGCCTCCTCGGCCATGTTCGAGATGGTCTCGATGCCGGTGTAGGCGATCATCCCGACGGGGATCGCGACGAGGAAGTCATGCCAGGACGGGGCGATCCCGAAGTGGACGTTGGCCACGAGGGTGTGGGGGGAGAAGACGAGGACGAGCCCGACGACGACGAGGAGGAGCTGGGTCGCGAAGTCGGTGACGGCGAGGACGATGTTCAGGCCCGCCGCCTCGCGGACGCCGACGACGTTGATCAGCGAGAGGACGACGACCACGCCGATCCCGAAGAAGATGTCGCCCGGGGAGTGGCGCAGCGCGTTCCAGAACAGGCCGCCGAGGTAGTGGGGGACGAAGAACGCGGAGATCGCGATCGTGATCACGTAGTTGAGCATCTGGGCCCAGGCGGCGAAGAACGACCAGAACTCGTTGAACGCGTGACGGGCGAAGCTCGACGACCCGCCGGCCTCCGGGTACATCGCGGTCGCCTCGGAGTAGGTCGCCGCCGTCAGGTAGAAGATCACCCCGGTGATCACAAAGACGATCGGCGTGAGGCCGAGCGCGAAGGAGGCGACGAGCCCGAGGGCGTAGTAGATCGACGAGCCGACGTTGCCGTACGCCGTCGAGAAGAGGGCGTTGACCCCGAGCACGCGCTGGAGTCCAGGTCGGCGCAGCTCGGCCATGGGCGCCAGTCTAGGCCGATGCCCGGCCCCGCCTGCCCGACGAGGGATCGGGCGGCGCGAGGGTGGCGAGTTCCTCGACCGGCGGGCACGGCGCCCGGCCGGGTCCTTCCGGGCTTCAGATCAGGCTGTCGCCCTTGGGCGGGAGGATCCACAGCTTGCGGGCCATGGCCTCGATCGTCTCCTTGTCGAGCTGGTCGACCCGCTCGACCTGGCCGGACTCCATCGTCCGGACGAGATCCTGCCAGGCCCGGGCGACGGGGAGGACGCGGCTCATGCCCCAGCCGGAGACGCTCTTGAACTGGGCCGCCTGATCGCGGGCGTCGACGAGCGTCACCTCCCCGAAGGTCTTGTTGACCCCGCCGATGTGGATCGGGCGGGGAAGGGGATCCTCGGTCATCGACCAGAGACTATCCACGTAGACTCTCGGACGTGGCCCGGATCCCCATCACGATCGAGATCGCCAGCGAACCCTGCGAGGAGGGGGTCCGCCTGAGGATCGGCGGACGCGTCGACAAGTCGACGAACCCGCAGTTCGAGGCGGCGCTCCGGGAGGCGGAGGAGAGCGACGCCAAGCAGATCCTGCTCGACCTGAGCGACGTCGTCCTCATGAACTACGCCGGCCTGCGCGTGCTCTACGAGGCCCACAAGCGCCAGCGCGACGACGACGAGCGCCTCCGGGTGGTGGCGACCTCGCTTCAGGTCCGCAACCTGTTCGCGATGTCCGGCGTCTACGACCGCTTCATGGGCGGTCGGACCAGCGCGACCTAGTCCGGACGGTCGGGCTCGGACGCGGCCGGCGGAGGGGGCGCCGGGGGGCCGGCGAAGTCGACGTCGACGTTCTCGAAGCCCTTGTGGCGCTCGCTCTCGGCGTAGAAGGTGTAGCTGCGCTCGTCGGCGTGGGTGAGGCTGACGTCGTCGGTGAACGGGGTCAGCAGGGCCCGCGGCCAGAGGTGGCGCTGGGAGACGACGCTGATCTCGGCCGCCACGACCGTCATCACCGCCAGGAGGTAGATCCAGGCCACGAGGCCGAGGACCGCCCCGAACACCCCGTAGGCGGCGCTCGAGCCCTTGAGCTGCGAGACGTAGTAGGTCCCCCCGTACTGGAGCGCCTCCCAGCCGAGGCCGGCGATCACGGCGCCGAGGCGCAGGCAGCGGGTCGGGATCTCGTGGGCGGTGAGCACCCGGAAGGCGAAGAGGAACAGGCCGATGTTGGCCAGGGCGACGACGAGGATGGTCGCGATCCGAACGCCGGTGCCGACCGTGGCCCCGTAGCTGCCGGCCCCGGAGGAGATGCCGGAGGCGATGGTGGTGACGATCACGCCGAGCCCGAGGCCCCCGAGGAGGATGAGGCTCCGCAACCGGGACTTGATCGGGTTGGGCCGCTCGTTGCGCGGGACCGCCCAGACCTTGTTGAACGCGTGCTGGGTGGCCTGGGCGGCGCCGATGCTCCCGTAGAGGGTGCCGACGATGCCGATGATGAGCCCGGCGCTGCTCCCCTTGGGCCGGACCTGGTTGCGCAGGGCGTCCCCGACCACGGGGAACTGGGCGACCGCCGAGTTGACGAGGTGGGACTGGAGGCCGGGGTCGCCGTGGAGCACGAAGCTGAGGATCGTCAGGAGGAGCAGGAGCAGCGGGAAGATCGAGAGGAATCCGTAGTAGGTGATCAGCGCCGCCAGGTAGCCCCCCTGGTCGTCGGCGTACTTGTAGATCACGGCGAGCGGGAACCCGACCCACCGGTGGCGGCGCTGGTAGTGGTCGACGGCGTCGACCACCCGGCGGCTGGTCGGCTCGGCCCGGGCGGGCGGGCCGTCCTCGGCCGGCTCCGGGTCTCCGGCCCCGGGGTCCGCGCCGCCTGAACGGGCTTTGGGGGTGGTCCGGGACGCCATCGCCCGCCCAGGGTACCCCGCCACCCGAGCGCCTATGCGCGCGGCGACCCGTCGCCGGGGGGCCCGGAGCCGCCTAGGCGGCCGA
>JAXDHK010000006.1:0-4529 GCA_034664545.1 Solirubrobacteraceae bacterium | reverse complement strand
CCGAGCGTCGCGCTGATCACGATGGCGAACGTCATCGGGAGGAAGGCCAGCCCGGTCTTGACCGGGGAGAACCCGAGGGTCTGCTGGAGGTAGTAGGTCAGGAACAGGAAGATCCCGAACATCCCGGCCCCGGAGAGGAACATGGCCAAAAAGGACCCGCCCCGGTCGCGGTCGACCACGACGTGGAGCGGGAGCAGCGGGTGGCGGCTGCGGCTCTGGATGACCACGAACCCGGCGAGGAGGACGGCCCCGGCCGCGAGCATCCCGACCGTCACCGGGTCGGTCCAGGCCTGGGTCTGGGCGTTGGCCAGTCCGTAGACGATCGCGAACAGGCCGGTCGTCGCGGCGATCGTCCCGGGAATGTCGATCCGGCCCCGGTGCTCGGGGAGCTCGTTGTGGAGGAGGGAGACGGCGGCCAGGGTGGCCGGGACGGCGATCACGAGGTTCACGTAGAGGCACCACCGCCAGCTCAGGTACTCGGTCAGCACCCCACCGAGGATCAGCCCGAGGGCGGCCCCGCCGACGGCGACGGCGCTGAACGCCCCGAACGCCTTGGCCCGCTCGCCGGGGTCGACGAACGTCGTGGTCAGGATCGACAGGGCGGCCGGGGCGAGCAGGGCACCGAACAGGCCCTGGAGGGCCCGGGCGCCGACCAGGACCTCGAAGCTCTGGGCGAAGCCCCCGAGGGCGCTGGCCCCGGCGAAGCCGAGGAGGCCGATCACGAAGGTCCGCTTGCGTCCGAACAGGTCCCCGATCCGCCCGCCGAGGAGGAGGAGGCTCCCGAAGGCGAGGGCGTAGGCCGTCACGATCCACTGGCGTTGGTCGTTGGTGAAGGCCAGGGCCTTCTGGGCCGACGGGAGGGCGATGTTGACCACCGTCGCGTCGAGGACGACCATCAGCTGGGCGATGGCGATCACGAACAGGATCAGCCAGCGCTTGGCGTGGTGGGGGTTGGCGTGGGCTTCGGGCATGGTGAGGACCTCGATTCGTGCTAAGTGGAGTGCTAAGCTCCAAGTGGAGGGTCGTACTCAGCTTCTGCCAGAACCCTAGCAGAAGTGGAGATTCGATCTCCACTTGCTCCCCCGCCTGTCTGTCATGTCGACCGCCCCGACCACCCCGGCCACCCCTGAGCGCCCGCTTCGCCGCGATGCCGAGCGCAACCGGCAGCGGATCCTCGAGGCCGCCCGGGAGGCGTTCGCCGAGGTCGGGCTGTCGGTGACCCTCGACGAGATCGCCCACCGGGCGGGCGTCGGAGTCGGAACCATCTACCGGCGCTTCCCCGACAAGGAGAAGCTGATCGACGCCCTGTTCGAGGATCAGATCAACGGATTCGTGGCGATGGCCGAGGAGTGCCTCGACCACGAGGACGCCTGGTCCGGGCTCCTGAGCTTCTTCGAGCGGGCGACCGAGTCCCATGCCTGCGACCGGGGGTTCAAGGAGGTGGCCCTGTCGGGCTACCACGGGCTCGACCGCTGCTCCCGGGCCCGGGAGCTGATGCTCCCGGTCGTCTCGCGCCTGGTCGACCGGGCCCAGGCCGACGGGAGCCTCCGGGCCGACGTGGCCCCGACCGACCTGCCCCTCCTCCAGCTGATGCTCGGGTCGCTGAGCGACTGCACCCGGGACGTCGACCCCGAGGTCTGGCGGCGCTACCTGGGGATCGTGACCGACGGCCTCCGGGCCCAGGGCGGCCCCCCGAGCCCCCTCCCCCGCCCCCCGCTCCGGCCCGAGCAGACCCAGGAGGCCATGCGCGCCTGGCGCCCGCCCGCCCGGTAGGCGCGGGCCCGGCCCGGGAGGAGGGTCCGGCGCATCCGGTAGAACTACGTCGGCCATGGACCTCCGGATACCCAACCGCACGACCTCCCGGGTGCCCCACCCGGGGACGGCGCTCCTGCGCCGGGCGATCGAACGGGCGCTCCCCGAGCGCCCGTTCCACCTGCGCCTCTGGGACGGGACCTCGCTCCCGGCGACGACGCCCGACGCCCCCGAGTTCCGGGCGACGAGCCCGGCCGCCGTGGCCCACTTCCTCCGGTCGCAGGACCAGCTCGGACTCGGGCGGGCCTACGTTCAGGGGAGCCTGACCGTCGACGATCTCGACGCGGCGTTCATCGTCGTCGACACCTGGGAGCCCCCGCCGATCAGCCTGGCCGCCCGCCTGGGACTCCTCGCCGGAGCGGTATCCGCGTGTCGACCGTGGGCGCTCCCAAGAACACCCGAGCTCGAGCTGATCCTCGCCGGTGAGCGGCACACGGTGGCGCGCGACAAGGCGGCCATTCGCTACCACTACGACGTCGGCAACGACTTCTTCGGCCTGTTCCTCGACGAGTCGATGACCTACAGCTGCGCGATCTTCTCCCGGGGGGCCCAGACGCTCGAGGAGGCCCAGCGGACCAAGCTCGACCTCGTGGCGACCAAGCTGGCCATCAAGGCCGGGGACCGGGTGCTCGACGTCGGGTGCGGGTGGGGGAGCTTCGCGATGCACGCGGCCGGGGAGTACGGGGCGAGCGTGGTCGGGATCACGATCTCCGACGAGCAGGCCGCGCTGGGTCGGGAGCGGGTCGCCGCGGCCGGGCTGTCGGACCGGATCGAGATCCGGGTCGCCGACTACCGGGAGCTGGCCGACGAGCCGTTCGACGCGATCGCCAGCATCGGGATGGTCGAGCACGTCGGGGAGAACCAGATCGACCGGTACGCCGAGTCCCTCCGGCGGCTGCTCAAACCCGACGGGCGCCTCCTCAACCACGGGATCGCCGTGCTCAGCCCGGACGACGATCCGCTCGAGGACATCTTCTCGACCCGGTACGTCTTTCCCGACGGGGAGCCCCTGGCCCTCTCGCGGATCCAGCTGGCGCTCGAGCGGGCCGGGTTCGAGACCCACCACGTCGAGGGCTTCGGCCGGGACTACGCCCGGACGCTCCGCCACTGGCACGACCGCCTCGATGACCGCCTCGACGAGGCCGAGCGGATCGCCGGGGCCGAGCGGACGCGCATCTGGCGCCTCTACCTCCGGGCGGCCCGGCACGGGTTCGAGGTCGGCTTCACCAACGTCTACCAGGTGCTGGCCCGGCCGCGTTGAGCCTCGACCCGCTCGTGCTGCTCGACTGGCGCCGGCGGGTCGCCGAGCTCTACGCCGAGGTCCGGGCGGCGGCCGATCCCCAGGCCGGGTGGGACCGGTGGCGGGCCGGGCGCGACGAGCTGTTCGCCGGCCATCCGGCCTCGCCCCTGCCCCGGGCCGACCGGGCCGCCTTCCGGGGGCTCGACCTCTTCGATTACGACCCCGGCGCCCGGGTCGAGGCCGAGGTCCGGCCGGCCGGGGCCGAGGTCGTCGAGCTGGCCGGGGGCGACGGAGCGCGCTACACCTTCACCCGGTTCGCCCGGGCCGGATTCCGGCTGCGCGGGGAGCCGCGCGAGGTCGACCTCGACTGGCTCCACGGGTACGCGGGCGGTGTCTTCCTGGCCTTCACCGACGCGAGCACCGGCCGGGCGACCTACGGCGGGGGGCGCTACCTCCTCGACACGATCAAGGGCGCCGATCTCGGGGGCACGGACGGCCGGCTGACGCTCGACTTCAACTTCGCCTACAACCCGTCGTGCTCCTACGATCCGGCCTGGAGCTGCCCGCTCCCGTCGGGGCGCAATCGCCTGGCCTGCGGGGTGGCGGCCGGCGAGCGGGCCCCCCGGCCAGGGTCGCCGGCCGATTGACCGTCGATGTTCCGGAGCGGTGGGCCCGGGGCCGGGGGAGTCGGATGCCGAGGGGCCGGGTAGGGGTTCGGCCGGGCCCTCTCGCCGGAGGGCGCATCGGATTCGAGAGGAGGATCGCCGGATGAGCACCGAGGAGGAGCGGCCGAAGCGGTCGGATCAGCTGCCGGAGGACGGGCCCGAGTCGGTCGTGCCCGACGACGTCCCGGCCGAGGATCCCCGGTCCTCGGAGAAGGAGCTCGAGGAGCAGGAGCACGGGGACGGGGGGCCCGCGGCGCCCGGTGGCGTCTGATGCGTGCCGCGGTGATGTTCGCCGCCGGCGACGTCCGCATCCAGGATGTCCGGGACGCCGCGATCGCCGATCGGACCGACGCGGTCGTGCGCGTGACCCGCGCCTGCATCGATCAAGGTGACGGTCCGGCCCTGAGCCCATTCGGGACGACGTCCCAGTCCCGAGGGTAGAGGTCACGCCGAGGCTCAGGGCCCCCGTTATGGTGGGGGTGTGGCTGAAGTTGACCGCCTCAAGCGCCGGGGTGACCGCGTTGGCACTGCGGGTGCCATCTCCGCGATACTCGGCCTGGGCGCAAGTTACGCGGGCTCGTCGGCCCTTGTGGCCGTCGGATTCGCCGGCTTGGGGCTGCTTCTCCTCACGTCCAGCCTCGCGTTGCGGGCGCAGGAACGCAAAGCGACCGGACTGACGCCCGTGTCCCTCAAGGCGATCGGCGTGGCCTTCGCGGTCGCGATGATCATCCTGTTCGTCGTCGTGCTGATCCTCGCGGCCCAGGACGACAGCTGGTCGGCCCTCGCGGGCCTCGGGCGCTGAGCCGTCCTCG
>JAXDHK010000005.1:0-5071 GCA_034664545.1 Solirubrobacteraceae bacterium | reverse complement strand
CCGGCGGCCGCCTCGAGCACCTCCCACGGCGCCGCCCCCCGCTCCCTGGCGGCCCGGGCGAGGATGGCCAGGCCGTCGGGCCCGACCCCGCCGAGCGGTGAGGCCAGCACCCCGTAGAGGGCGAGGTCGTCGAGCGGGTTGGCCAGCGTCGTGACGTAGGCGGTCAGATCGGCGATCTCCTGCGCCGCGTAGAAGCCCCCGGCCGGTGCCGCGGTCACCGGCACCCCGCGCTCGGCCAGGGCCCGCTCGTAGACCCCGGCCGCCGTCGCGTAGCGCAGGAGCACCACGATCTCCCCGGGCCCCCCGACCTCGCCGCCGTCGATCAGCTCGGCGATCCGCCCGGCCAGGAGCCCCGCCTCCGCCCGGCGCCACGCCGGCCCGGCCCCGGGCTCCTCGCCGACCGCCGTGTCCTCCCACCCGGCCGAGTCGTTGACCATCAGCTCGAGCAGCGGCTCCTGCGGCCCGTCGTCCCGGCCCGCCACCAGGGGCACGAAGTCGGCCCCGAAGATCGGGGCGAAGACCGCGTTGATCGCCCCGAGCAGGGCCGGGCGGGTCCGGAAGTTGCGCGACAGCGCGCGCACCCCGTCGGTTCGCTCGAGCTCCCGCCGCCGGCCCTGGAAGATCCCGACGTCGGCGTGGCGGAAGCCGTAGATCGACTGGAACTCGTCGCCGACCGTGAACAGGTTCCCCCGGTCGAGCGCCCCCAGGATCGCCATCTCCCGGGGGTTGGTGTCCTGGAGCTCGTCGACCATCAGCAGGTCGAAGCGCTCCGACCACCGCCGGCGCACCCCGGCGTCCCCGGCGAGCAGATCCCGCGCCCTCAGCTCGAGGTCGTCGAAGTCGAGCGCCCCCCGCGCCTCCTTGAGGCCCCCGAGCTCCCGGCCGAACCCGTCGAGGAGCCGCCCGAGCGCCTCGAGCACGACCACCCCCGCCGCGTCCGCCTCGGCCTCGCAGCAGCGCACCCGCGCCGCCTCGAACGCGTCGGCCTCCGGACTGCAGAGCAGCCTGGCTCCCCGGCGGAACCTCAGCGCCTCGAGCGAGATCGGCTCCCGCCCGAGGGCGAGCTCGGCCAGCACCTCCCGGGCCCGTCCGCACTCCTTCCCGCCGCCCGCCCCGCCCAGCGCCCGCCCCAGGACCGACCCCGCGGCCAGCAGGCCCGCCCGGGCCGCCTCCGGGTCGTGGCGCACCCGCCCCGCCGGGAGCTCCGGCCGCGTCCGCCCCCGGCTGCGCAGCTCGTCGTGCACCGCCTCGATCGCCGCCCCCAGCCCGTCGACCCCGCACGCCGCGGCCAGGTCGAGCGCCGGCTCGTCGACCAGCCAGGCCGCCATCGCCCGCCCGAACGCCTCCTCCCGGAGCTCCGCCGCCGTGCCCTCGTCGAGCACCCCGAACCCCGGGGCCAGTCCCGCCGCCAGGGGGTGGGAGCGCAGGAGCCGCGCGCAGAAGCCGTGGATCGTCGAGATGAACGCGTCCTCGGAGTCCACCGCTCCCCGCCGGTCGCCGAGCTCCCGCAGCCGCCGGCGCACCCGCTCGCGCAGCTCGCCCGCCGCCCGCTCGGTGAACGTGATCGCCAGGATCCGACCCGGCGCCACCCCGTCCTCGTGGACCGCCCGGACGAAGCGCTCGACCAGCACCGTCGTCTTCCCGCTCCCCGCGTTCGCCGCCAGGAGCAGCGCCCCCCGGCGCCGCTCGATCGCCTCCTCCTGCTCGGCGGTCAGCCCCCCGCCCGCGCTCCGGTCCGGCGCCGCGACGCTCACCGCCCGACCCCCCGCTCCCGGCAGATCGCCGGGTGCCGGCAGAGGCCGCCGCGCGTGCAGGTCGCCGGACGCGGCTCGAGCGCCCCCGACCTGAGCTCGCGCGCCGCCGCCACCGCCCGCTCGAGGGCTCCGCTCAGGACACCCGCCAGCCGCTCGGCCTCCAGCCGGTCGTTCGCGTAGCCGGGCAGCCCCGGATCGACGTCGTCGCGCACCGCTCCCCGCGGGCGCAGGTCGGCCCCCCGCACCGGCTGGTAGACCCCGCCGACGACCTCGAGGCCCAGGAGCTCGCCCGCCGCCAGCATGTAGAGGGCCAGGGCCAGCTTCCCCCGCTCCTCCCACTTCGCCGCGCCCAGCACCTCGCCGCTCTTGTAGTCGGTGACGATCGCCGTCCCCGCCGCCGCGTCGACGTCGACCCGGTCGATCCGCCCGCACAGGACGAGCTCGCCCCCGGCCAGCTCCACCGCCGGCCGGTCCGAGTCCCCCAGGCCGAACGCCAGCTCGAACGCCCGCGGCACGTGCTCCGGCGACCCGTCCCGGAGCAGCTCGACGTAGCGCTCGAGGTCGGCGGCCAGGCGCCGGCGCCCCGCCCGGTCGCGCTCGGAGTTGGTCGACACGGCCCCGGCGTGCTCCTCCAGCGCCTCCCCGACCAGCTCGCGCACCCGCTCCGGGGCCGCCCCCCACGGCGAATCCGTCGACGCGCACAGCTCGGCCACCACCCGCGCCAGCACGGCGTGGGCGACGTTTCCCCGGGCGAGCGGCTCGCCCTCGGGCTCGAGCGCCCGCGCCCCCAGGTGGCGCTCGACGAACCACTTCACCGGGCAGGCCGTCCACGCCTCGAGCGCCGACGGCGACAGGGCCGCCCGCTCCTCCAGGCCGGCGAGCGCCGCCCCCGAGCCCACCCGGCCGAGTGGCGTCCCCCCGGGGGGCACCGGGAAGCGCCCGCCCACCCGATCCGGCTCCGCACCGGCCCAGTCGCGCTCCCGGCGGCGTGGCTCGAGGCCAGGGCCGAATGCGTCCCGGACGTCGTCGACGAAGGCCGACGGCGTGGACGGCGCCCCGTCGTCGCCCGCGGTGTGCCAGCTCAGGCGCAGGCGCGACTCCGCCCGCGAGACGGTCGCATAGAAGAGGAAGCGCTCCGCCCCCAGCGCGTCCTCGAACCGCGTGAGCACCAGGCCCGAGGCCCGCGCGATCTCCGCCCGCTCCTCGGTCCCGAAGAACGGGCCCTCGCGCCCCGGCGCCGGGAAGGCGCCCTCCTGGAGGCCGCAGACGAAGACGGCCCGCACCCGCCGGGCCCGCAGCCCCAGCGCGTCGCACACCAGCACCCCCCCGCCCGCGGCCCGCGGCGCCAGCTCGAGCCCGGCGAGCGTCGCGATCAGCTCCGCCGGGGTCGGCCCGAGCGACCGGTCGGCCGCGGTCAGCTCGCCGAGCTCCTCCAGCCGGCGCCCGGCCTCGGCCACGACCCGCGTCTCGGCCAGCTCCCGCTCGTCCAGGACGTGCGCGCTCCGCCGCCACGGCGCCCCGACCAGGCGTTCGAGCTCGGCCGCCGTCCGCTCGACCAGCGCCCCCGGCCCCCGCCCGGCCGCCGCCACCAGCCGGTCGAGGACGTCGAGCGGGAAGTGCTCCCACCGCGGGCGCGCCTCCTCGACCCGGCGCACCCCCTCCCGGCGGAGCCTCGCCTCGAACCGATCGGCCAGCTCCGGGCGCTCGAGCACCCCCGGGGCCCGCAGCCACCCCAGCAGGTCGGCCGCCTCACCCTCGCCCAGCGCCGCCCGCAGCAGGCCGAGGAGGCCCCGCCCGACCGCGGTGTCGGCGAAGCGGACGCTCCGCTCGATCGACGCCGGGATCCCCGCCTGACCGAACACCTCGGCCACGAGCTCGGCCGACCCCCCGATCGAGCGCATCACCACCGCGATGTCCCCCGGCCGGTACCCCCCGTCCGTCAGGAGATCGTCGATCTCGGCGGCGACCAGCTCGAGCTCGCTCCGCTCCGTCTCCCCCTCGAGCAGGCCGACCGCCTCCCCCGGGTCGGGTCGCTGCCCGCCCTCCCCCTCCTCCACCTCCTCGAAGAGCACTCGCTCGAGGTGGTGGAGCGCCGTCCGGGCGTCGGCGTCGTAGTGCTCCTCCCGAGGCGGCAGCTCGACCACCTCGGCGGCCGCCGGCCGGAGCGTCTCGAACGTCCCCGCCCGCCCGGCCAGCGCCACCCGGCCCGCCTCGTAGGGCAGCGAGACGACGACCTCGGCCGCCCGCGCCAGCGTCTCCACCGCGTCGAGCTGGAGCGGATCGAGGTCGTCGAAGCCGTAGACCATCACCGGCGTGCGCCCCCACCGCGACGGATCCAGGCGGATCGCGTCCAGCGACCGCGCCCGCAGCTGCTCCTCGTCGAGGCGGCCCAGCCGCTCGAGCCGGCGCCGGTAGCCCGCGTAGATCGCCGCCACCTCCTCGGACTGCTCGAGGCGCCGCCCCTCCGGCGCCCACCGGCGCAGCGCCGCGGTCAGCCGGGGGGGCTCGATCCGCCGCGACCCGAGCTCGGCGACCAGGAGCGTCGCCGCCGCCAGGAACCCCGGGGACGCGGCGCTCGGCCCCAGCACCTCGAGCCGGGCCTCGGCGATCGCCGCCGCCACCACCCGCTCCCGGGCCCCCGCCCCGACCGGGCGCCCGACTACTCCGGCCCGCCCCGCGATCTCCCGCATCAGCCCGGAGAACGACTCCACCCGGGCCCCGAGCACGACCCCGCTCTCCGCGAGCTCCCGCCGGTAGT
The DNA here is from genome assembly GCA_034664545.1 of Solirubrobacteraceae bacterium. Lineage (GTDB taxonomy): Bacteria > Actinomycetota > Thermoleophilia > Solirubrobacterales > Solirubrobacteraceae > Palsa-513. The sequence goes on along the minus strand of JAXDHK010000005.1, from coordinate 559 downwards.
ACACGGCGTCGGCCCCGGTCGGGACGACCAGGATCGGGCCCCGGCTGAGTTGCGCCCGGTAGCGCTCGAGGACGACGCGCGCCTTGGCCGAGTTGGCCGGGCCGATGACGAGGGTCAGAGACATCGCCCACCATCGTCGCGCACGCCGAGGACGGATCCCCGGGCCGGGCGGACCGGGCGGGTCGGGCCGGGCCGGGCCGGGCCGGCCGGGGCGCTCGGCTCAGGCCGCGTCCCGGGCGTTGCCCGCGCCCGCCGCCACCGCGTCGACCGGGGCCCCCGCGGCCTCGCCCTCGGCCTCGACCTCCGGCGGCTTGGCTCCCTCCCGCGCCCAGGGCTCGTCGAACTCGGTCCGCCACTTCCCGTCCTCGGTCTGCATCAGCGCCAGGCGGGCCCGGAACGAGCGCCCGCTCCGGCCCTTGAAGCCGGTCACCGGCTTCTCGGTCCGGCCCGTACCGATCAGCTCCCGGGCGACGACCAGGGGCAGCGTCTTGCCCGCCTTGGCCTTCCAGATCACGAAGCCGCAGCCCGGATCGTCGCGGGCCCAGCACGAGTAGCCCTT
>JAXDHK010000004.1:0-8566 GCA_034664545.1 Solirubrobacteraceae bacterium | reverse complement strand
GGCCTCGCCCCGTTCGGGGCCGGCAACCCGCCCGTGTCGCTGCTCCTCGCTGCGGCCACGCTCGAGGACCCGGTCGGCTTCGGCGGGGAGGAGCGGACCGATCACGTCCGGTTCAGCGTCTGGTCGGGCGGTGCCCGGGCCCGGGCGGTCAGCTTCGGCGGGGGCGGGCGGCTCCCGGTGGCGGCGGGGTCACCGGTGGATGCGACGTTCCGGCTCGAGCGAAACGAGTGGCAGGGCGTCGTCGCCCCGCGTCTGCTCCTCCGCCAAGCGCTGCCGTGCGCGCCCGAGCCGATCGTCCTGCTCGGGGAGGACGACGACTACCTCGAGCGGGCGTTCCGGGAGCTGACCGCCCCCCTCGAGCCCTCGCCGCCGGCGCGGGCGTTCGGCGGGCGGACCGTCCGCGACCGTCGGGGCCGGGGGATCGCCTCGACGATCGCCGGGCTCGTGGCCACGGGCGAGCCGGTGCTGGTGCTGGCCGCCGACGGGCCGGCCCGGAACCGGCACCTCCGCGAGCGGCTGGGGGGATTCGCCCTGTGCTCGCATGCGGCCGCCGCCCGGGAGCCCGAGCTCGGACCGGCCTACGACCACGTCGTCGTGCTCGACCCGCCGGCCACGCCGACCGAGCACGAGCGGGCGCTGGCCGGGCGGGCCGGCCAGGCCGTCCACCTGGCCTGGGGCGAGCCCGAGCACGACTTCGCGCGGCGCGTGGACGAGCGCGAGCACGAGCTGCGCGCCCCGCTCGGGGCCCTCTACCGGGCCCTTCGGGACCGGGGTGGGGCCGAGGGCCGGGAGCTCGAGGCCGCTCTGCGCGGCGACGGTCCCGGGCCGCGTTCGGCCCCGCTGGCCGGTCGGATGCTCCGGGTCCTCGCCGAGCTCGACCTCGTCGAACTTGACCAGAAACGAATGGGCGCTACCGTGGTCTCAGGGCGCCGGGCGAATCTCGAGGCTTCGCCGGCGTTCCGGTCATATCAGCGACGACTTGAGGACGGCCGGCGATACCTGGCAAGCAACGCAGCACGGGCGGCGGCCTGAAGCCGTCGCGCAAGGGCCCCGCGTCGGCGGCGTCCACGCTGCCCGACGCCGCCCCGGCGCTCGGATCGGGGCCGGCTGACCGCGCCGCCAACGGGGCGATCAGCGTCGCGCCTCCGGCCTGGACCCCGCCGGCGCAGGCGCCGCCGGCCGTCAACGGGGCTTCGCGCGAAGCCGCCCCGCCGACCGGTCGGGGGGCGGTCGGGCGTCGCGACCCGACGGAGCGCCCGGGGACGGTCTCGCCCGCGGAGCTGACGCCGTTCGAGCGCAAGCTCCTCGGCGACCTGTTCGCGGTCGTGTCCGAGCACGCCGACGAGGCCATGGTCGACATCGACCGCGACCGGGTGACCGACGCGTTCGTCTTCGCCTGCGAGCATCACGCCGACCAGCGCCGGAAGTCGGGGGAGGACTTCATCGTCCATCCGGTCGGGGTGGCCAAGATCTGCGCGAGCATGCGCCTCGACACCGAGACGCTGTGCGCCGCCCTGCTCCACGACACCGTCGAGGACACGTCGGCCTCGATCGCCGAGGTCCGCGAGCGTTTCGGCGAGGAGGTCGGGAACCTGGTCGACGGGGTGACCAAGCTCACCGGGATCACGTTCTCCTCGCGCGACGAGGCCCAGGCGGAGAACTACCGGAAGATGATCGTGGCCATGGCCAGCGACGTCCGGGTCATCCTGATCAAGCTGGCCGATCGCCTCGACAACATGCGCACGCTCGGGGCCCTCCCGAAGCCCAAGCAGATCGACAAGGCCCGGGAGACCCTCGAGATCTACTCGCCGATCGCCCACCGGCTGGGCATCCACGCGCTCAAGTGGGAGCTCGAGGATCTCGCCTTCGCCACGCTCCACCCCCGCAAGTACCAGGAGATCAAGGGGCTCGTGGCCCAGCAGCGCGACGACCGCGAGCGCTACGTGAACCACGCCGGGGACTATCTCCTCAAGGAGCTCGCCGCCCTCGGCATCAGCGCCCAGATCTCCGGCCGGGCCAAGCACTTCTACTCGATCTACTCGAAGATGACCCGCAAGGGCCGGGAGTTCAACGAGATCTACGACCTCACGGCGATGCGGGTGATCGTCGACACGGTGAAGGACACCTACGGAGCGGTCGGCGTCATCCACTCGCTCTGGAAGCCGCTCCCCGGGCGCTTCAAGGACTTCATCGCCATGCCGAAGTTCAACATGTACCAGTCGCTGCACACCACGGTGATCGGGCCGGAGGGCCGGCCGCTGGAGATCCAGATCCGGACCCGCGAGATGCACAACATGGCCGAGTACGGGGTCGCCGCCCACTGGATGTACAAGCAGGGGCGGGGGGGCGGCGGGAAGGGGGCGAGCGTGATCTGGTCGGGCGACGACCCCCAGAAGCCGAAGTGGCTGCGCTCGATGGTCGACTGGCAGAGCGAGACCTCCGATCCCAAGGAGTTCATGGACACGCTGAAGATCGACCTCTTCGAGGACGAGGTCTACGTCTTCACGCCCAAGGGCGAGGTCAAGTCCCTGACCGCCGGGGCCACGCCCCTCGACTTCGCCTACGAGGTCCACACCGACGTCGGACACCGGTGTGTCGGGGCCCGGGTCAACGGGAAGATCGCCCCGCTCCACTACGAGCTGCGCTCGGGCGACATCGTCGAGGTCCTGACCTCCAAGCGCGAGCGCGGGCCGTCCCGGGACTGGCTGAGCGTGGTCAAGACCTCGCGGGCCAAGAACAAGATCAAGGCCTGGTTCAAGGCGGAGTCGCGCCAGGACACCGAGCACACCGGCCGGGACCTCCTCCAGGAGCACCTCAAGAAGCAGGGCCTCCCGGCCCAGCGGATCACCGGGTCCCCGCTCCTGGCCGACCTGATCCGGGAGATGGGCTTCAAGAAGGCCGACGACTTCTACATCGCGCTCGGTGCGACGAAGATCTCCCCGAAGGTCGTCGTCACCAAGGTGATGCAGCGCCTCAAGCAGGGCGAGGCCGCCGAGGGCGAGGAGACCGCCGCCGCCTCGCTCCTCTCCCCGGGCCGGGAGCGCCGCCGGCCGACCAGCTCGTCGAGCGAGTACGGGATCAGGGTCGAGGGCGTCGACGAGGTCATGCTCCGGCTGGCCAAGTGCTGCCGACCGGTTCCCGGCGACCCGATCGTCGGCTACATCTCGCTCGGCCGGGGGATCACCATCCACCGGGAGGACTGCCCGAACGCGCTCGCCCTGCGCAAGGACCCCGACCGCTTCACCTACGTCTCGTGGGAGGGGGAGCACGCCACGGCGTTCAAGGTCGAGCTCCAGATCGACGCCTGGGACCGCCACCGCCTGCTCGAAGATCTCAGCCGGACGTTCGCCGAGGCCGGGATCAACATCGTCGAGGCCCGGTGCACCGCGAGTCCTCCGATGGTCCGCAACCGCTTCGTCGTCGAGGTCCCCGACACCCAGACCCTGAAGCTGACGGTCAACCGCCTGCGCAACATCGAGGCCGTGTTCGACGCCTACCGGGTCACTCCCGGCGGCGGCTGAGCCGGTCAGGCAACGACGCTCAACGCCCCGGGCACGACGTCGAAGCGAGCCTCGGTGACCTCGCCGACGTAGTCGCCGTCGACGTGGAGGGGGAGGGGACGCCCGTCGGCGCTGCGCAGGTCGAGCTCGGTGAACGGGCGCAGGGCGTGGACCATCCGGTGGTCGGCGAGGTGGAGGCCGGGTCCGAGCGCCCGGGCGATGAGCCCCGGGATGTCGATCGCGTTGGCCCGGCGCAGGACGAGCCCGGCCAGGGTCGCGCTGTCGAGGGCGATCCCCGGGGCGGCCTCGACCGGCCGGTGGTTGAAGTAGGTGTAGTACGGGCCGTTCTGGACGACCGCCGTGACCCCGGTCACCGTCTCTCCCCCGGCGCTGGCGACCAGGCGGGGCGCCCGGAGGACGTAGCGGCCGGCGAACGTGGCGATCGCCGTCAGGAGGAAGTAGTTGGCCCCGAAGCGGGCCTTCGCCTCCGGGTGGGCGTCGACCCGGGCGACGACGCTCGCGTCGAGTCCGATCCCGGCGCTCGCGGCGAAGTACCGGCCGTTGACGCGTCCGAGGTCGACCTTCCGGGGCGTCCAGCGGTCGGCCAGGCCGAGCAGGTGCTCGGTCGCGTCGACGATCTCGGCCGGGATGCCGAGCAGCTTGCAGTAGACGTTGGTCCGCCCCCCGGGGAGGCAGGTGACCGGGGTCGGTGACCCGGCCAGCCCGTTGATCACCTCGTTGACCGTCCCGTCCCCCCCGAAGGCCACGACCACGTCGTAGCCCTCGAAGGCGGCCTCCCGGCAGATGTCGGTGGCGTGCCCGGCGGCCTGGGTGTCGATCGCCTCGACCTCGTACCGGGCCGCCAGGGCCCGGACGACGAGGTTGCGCAGCCAGTCCGAGACCGTCGTCGCGTACGGGTTCACGATCACGAGCGCCCGCTTCCTGGTCACCTCGACGGCCAACTCGCGAGCCGTGGTCATGCTCGCGGCGCGCTCCTCGGAGCTCGGGCTCACGCCACCGGTACACCCGCTCCCCGGCGGCGTTACCCCGGCCGGTAGCGTTCGCGCCTTGCCCGAGCTCCCCGAAGCCGAGCGAGCCCGGGCGCTGATCGAGGATCGGGCGCTCGGGAGGCTGATCGTCGGGGTCGACGACGGGGACACGTACGTCTGTCGTCCGCACGCTCCGGGTGAGATCGCGGCCGCCCTCACCGGCCATCGATTCACGTCCGCGAGACGGCGCGGAAAATCCATGTGGTGCGAGACCGACGGTGGACCACCGCTCGGAATCCACCTGGGGATGGCCGGGCGCGTGATCGTCGACGGGGCCTCGGCCGGAGACCCGGTCCCCCCGGCCGAGCAGGCCGCCCTCGGTCGGGCGGTCGCCGTCGACGCCGACCGGGCGGCGCGGGAGGCGCTCTGGGCGCGCTTCGCCCTCGACTTCGACGACGGGGGCCGGCTCGTCCTGTTCGACAAGCGACGGCTCGGCCGGGTCGTCCTCGACCCCGACATCGACCACCTCGGCCCCGACATCCTCGAGGTCACGGCGGCCGAGTTCCGGGCCCGGGTCGGGCGGGGGACGGCGCCGCTGAAGGCACGCCTGATGGATCAGGGGACGCTGGCCGGGATCGGGAACCTCCTGGCCGACGAGATCCTCTGGCAGGCGGGCCAGCCGCCCTTGCGGCCCGCCGGCGACCTCGACACCGGGGAGCTCGACGCCCTCCGCCGGACGGTCCGGGCCACGACCCGGCGGGCGATCCGGAGCGGGGGGGTCCACACCGGCGCGGTGATCCCCCACCGCCGACCGGGCGCGACGTGTCCCCGCTGCGGGGCGGAGATGGTCCGGGCCAAGGTCGGTGGACGGACGACCTGGTGGTGCAGTCGCGAGCAGGACTGGTCGCCGTCCCCGGTCTGAGCCACCGCTACCGGTCGGCCGCCGCCTCGGTCCGGCGCGTCAGCACCAGGCAGAACTGGGTGCCCTCGCCGGTGACCCGCTCGACCGCCATCCGGCCGTCGGCCGCCGCCGCCCGGAGGCTCTCGAGCTCGACGGCCGCCCCGAGCCACGCCGGGTGCGACCGGCCCCGGGGCCGCCGTCCCCAGGCTCGGCGGGGCTCCTCGCGCGGGCGGTGGATCCCCGGGTCGTTGGACACCTGGAAGGCCGCCCACCCCCCGGGGCGCAGGACCCGCCCGATCTCGCGGACGTACCCGAGGGTGATCTCCGGGTCGGGGATGTGCTGGAAGACGACGTGGGAGACGCACGCGTCGGCGCTCTCCCCCGGGACCGGGGCCAGCGTCGTCCCGTCTCCGTGGAGCCAGTCGACGTTCGTGAGCTGGGGGTTCATCCTCCGGGCGACGTCGAGCATCTCGCTCGACACGTCGAGCGCCCGGACCGACCGGACGCGGCCGGCGAGGGCCCGGGTCATTCGCCCGGCGCCGCAGCCGATCTCGACCACCTCGTCCTCCCCGGTGAGGGCGGTGCCGCAGGCCCCGAGCAGGATCTCGAGCGCCTCCTCGCCGCCCCGCCAGAAGGAGTCGAGGTCGGGCCGCCGGTAGGTCAGGCGGTCGTCGACGAAGAAGAAGGCGTCCTCGCGCGCCCGCTCGTCCCAGAACCGGCGCATATCCGGGCCTCGCACGGCGCGGACTCTACCAACGCCCCCCGCCCCGGCCCGGGCCCCGGGGGAGCGGCGAATAAGCTCCGGCCGGTGCCCGCCGTCAGCGTGATCGTCCCGGCGCGCGACGCGGCGGCCACGCTCCCCCGGACGCTCGCCGCCCTCGCCGCCCAGGTCGTCGACGGAGGGCGCGAGGTGATCGTCGTCGACGACCGCTCCCGGGATGCCACCGTCCGGATCGCCCGGGAGGCCGGCCTCGGTCCGGTGATCGGGTCGGATGCCCCCGGCCCGGCTGCCGCCCGGAACGCCGGGGCCGCGGCGGCCGCCGGGCGGATCCTGGCCTTCACCGACGCCGACTGCTTCCCGACGGAGGGTTGGCTCGCCGCCGGGGTCGCGGCGCTGGCCGGGGGTGCCGATCTCGTCCAGGGCGCCGTCGCCCCGGATCCGGCCGCCCCTCCGGGCCCGTTCGACCGGACCCTCTGGGTCGACGCCGACCGGGGCCTCTACCAGACGGCGAACCTCTTCGTCGGGCGCGAGCTGTTCGGCCGCCTCGGCGGCTTCGAGAGCTGGCTCGGCCCGGTCGCGGCCAAGGAGCTCGCCGAGGACGTCCTCCTCGGGTGGGCCGCCCGGCGGGCCGGCGGGGTGGTGGCGTTCGCCCCGGAGGCGGTCGTCCACCACGCCGTTCACCCCCGGGGGGCCCGGGGCTTCGTCGCCGAGCGCCTGCGCCTGCGCTTCTTCCCGGCGCTCGTCGCCCGGATTCCCGAGCTCCGCCGGGAGTCCTGCTTCGCCGGCGTCTTCCTCACCCGGCGCAGCGCGGCGTTCGATCTCGCGCTGGTCGGGCTCGCTGCCGCCGCCGCCGGGCGCCGGGCCGGCCCCCTCGCCTGGGGCCTTCCCTACCTCGCCCTGAGCGTCCGCGACGGCGTTCGCTGGGGGCCGCGCCTCGGTCCCCGGGTCGCCGTCGTCGGGCTGGCGGCCGATGCCGTCGGGGCGGGGGCGCTGGCCCTCGGCAGCCTCCGGACCGGCTCCCCGCTCCTCTGAGCGGGGGGGTTGCCAGCGCCGGGGGGGTCGCTATACTTCGCCCGACATAGCAGTGCACATCAAGAGGGGTGGAGGGACTGGCCCAGTGAAACCCCGGCAACCATTCCGCGCAAGCGGGAACGGTGCCAATTCCATCAGGCTCCAAAACACAGGCCTGGGAGATGTGGACGGAGCTTCGCCCACCGAACCTTCGCCACAAGCCCGGCGGAGGTTTTCTTATGACGCTAGAGAAGCTGCGGTGCAAGGAGTGCGGCTCGGACTATCCGCTCGAGGCGCTCTACGTCTGCGAGCGCTGCTTCGGCCCGCTCGAGGTCTCCTATTCCCATGATCCGGGTCTCGACGTCGACCAGCTCCGCCGTCGGATCCAGGGCGGTCCGCAGAACGTCTGGCGCTACGCCGACTTCCTCCCGCTGGCCGGCGGGCCCCCCGGGCCGTCGAACCGCCTCGCCTCGCGCGCCGGGCTGCCCGCCGGCTGCACGCCCCTGATCCGGGCCGACCGCCTGGCCGAGCGCCTCGGGCTCGGCGAGGTCTGGGTCAAGAACGACGCCGCCAACCCGACCCACTCGTTCAAGGATCGGGTGGTGGCCGTCGCCGCCGCCCGGGCCCGGGAGCTGGGCTTCGAGGTGATCGCGTGCGCCTCGACCGGGAACCTGGCCAACGCCGTCGCCGCCCAGGCGGCGGCCCTCGGCCTGGGCTCGTACGTGTTCATCCCGGCCGACCTCGAGGAGCAGAAGGTCCTGGCGACCGGGATCTACGGGACCAACCTCCTGGCCGTGCGCGGCAACTACGACGACGTCAACCGCCTCTGTACCGAGCTGTCGGCCGAGCGGGCGTGGGCGTTCGTCAACGTCAACATGCGCCCGTACTACGCCGAGGGATCGAAGACCGTGGCCTTCGAGATCGCCGAGCAGCTCGGCTGGGAGCTTCCCGACCGGTGCGTGGTCCCGATCGCCTCGGGGTCGCTCTACACGAAGATCGCCCGGGGCTTCGACGAGTGGCTCGAGCTCGGCCTGATCACCGGCCGCCCGCCCGTGATGAACGGCGCCCAGGCGGCCGGCTGCTCCCCGGTGGCCAGCGCCTTCGCCACCGGCGCGAGCTTCTGCCAGCCGGTCAAGCCGGACACGATCGCCAAGTCCCTGGCGATCGGCAACCCGGCCGACGGCCCCTACGCCCTCGACCTCGCCCGGCGCTCGGGCGGGACGATCGACTCGGTCACCGACGAGGAGATCCGGGCGGGGATCACCCTTCTGGCCGAGACGACCGGGGTCTTCACCGAGACCGCCGGCGGGGTGACCACGGCGGTCCTGACCAAGCTCGCCCGGCGCGGGGACATCGATCCCAAGGAGCGAGTGGTGCTCGTCATCACCGGGGACGGGCTGAAGACGCTCGATGCGGTGAGGGGCTCGTTCACGACCCATCAGAT
>JAXDHK010000003.1:0-4898 GCA_034664545.1 Solirubrobacteraceae bacterium | reverse complement strand
CGGTCCAACCGACGGCCCCGGCCCAGACGCCGGTGGCCCGCCAGCCGGCCGACACCCCCGCCGCCACGAACCCCCTCCCCGGGGTCCTCGCCAACACGACCCACAGCACGACGGACACCGTCGGCGGCGTGGTCAACGGCGTCACCAACGGACTGGCCACCACCGTCGCCCCGGTCAGCCCCCAGCTCGCCGGGACCGTCCAGAGCCTCGGCACCAGCGTCAGCGGCGCGGTCATCTCGGTCGGCGACAGCCTCGCCCAGCTCCTGCTCGGCCTCAGCCCCTCCCAGTAGGCTTCCCCGCGTGGGGCGCACCTACGACGGCATCGACGACCGGCTGCGCAGATGGATCGAGCGCCAGCCCCTGTTCTTCGTCGCCACCGCCCCCCGCGCCGACGACGGGCACGTCAACGTCTCGCCCAAGGGCCCGATCGGGAGCCTCCGGGTCCTCGGACCCCACGAGGTCGCCTACCTCGACGTCGTCGGCAGCGGCGCCGAGACGATCGCCCACGTTCGTGAGAACGGGCGCATCGTGATCATGCTCTGCGCCTTCGACGGCCCACCCCGGATCCTCCGGCTCCACGGGCGGGCCGAGGTCGTGACCGCCGCCTCGCCCGGGTTCGGCCCGCTCGTCGACCGCTGCCGGTTCCCCGACCCGGCGTTCGCCCCCGCCCGCCGCGCCGTGATCTCCGTCTCGGTCACCCGCGTCGCCGACTCGTGCGGGTACGGCGTCCCGCTGATGCGCTTCGAGGCGAACCGGCCCCACCAGGACGCCTGGGCCGAGAAGAAAGTACGCGCCGGTGGGCCCGACGCACTCGTCGAATACCAGCGGGAGAAGAACGCCGCCAGCCTCGACGGGCTCCCCGCCGTCGAGCTCGGCTGAGGCTCCCGCGGGAGATCCCGCGATAATCGCTGGCCTGATGGCCACCGCCCAGTCGCTCTCCCACGTCTTCCCCCTCGGCAGCCGGGTCAACGCCCGGGGTCGCCTCGAGGTCGGCGGCTGCGACACGCTCGAGCTCGCCCGCGAGTTCGGAACCCCCGCCTACGTCGTCGCCGAGGACGACCTCCGGGCCCGGGCCCGCGCCTACGTCGAGGCGTTCGTCGCCGCCGGGGCCGCCGACTTCCAGGTCACCTTCGCCGCCAAGGCGTTTCCCTGCACGGCCGTCATGGCCGTCTTCGCCGACGAGGGGCTCGGCTGCGACGTCGCCTCCCCGGGCGAGCTCCACCTCGCGCTCCGGGCCGGCTTCGACCCGGCCAAGCTCGTCTTCCACGGCAACGCCCGCTCCGACGCCGAGCTCGCGGCCGCCGTCGCCGCCCGGGTCGGGCTCGTGGTCATCGACAACTTCGACGACATCGACCGGCTCGCCCGGTCGGGCGCCCCCCAGCGCGTCCTGATCCGGGTCACCCCGGGGGTCGCCGGGGAGACCCACGCCAAGATCTCGACCGGTCAGGCCGACTCCAAGTTCGGGCTCGGGCCGGCGGACGCCCGCCGGGCGATCGACCGCCTCGGCGGCGTCCCCGGCCTCGAGCTCGCCGGCCTCCACATGCACATCGGCTCCCAGCTCCTCGACCTCGCCCCCCTCCGCGCCGCCATGGCCGTCCTCGGCGACCTCGGCTCGTTCGGGGTCTACGACCTCGGCGGGGGCCTGGGCGTCGCCTACGCCCCGGATCAGCGGCCCCCGTCGATCGAGGACTACGTGGCCGCCCTGGTCGCCGCCGCCGACGAGCTCTTCGGGCCCGGCCGCCGCCTCCTCGTCGAGCCCGGCCGGTCGCTCGTGGCCAACGCCGGGGTCACCCTCTACACCGTCCAGAGCGTCAAGCGCAACGTCTCGACCTGGGTCGGGGTCGACGGCGGCATGTCCGACAACCTCCGCCCGATGCTCTACGGCTCCCACTACGAGGCCGAGATCGTCGACCGCCTCGGCGGGGACACGGTCTGCCACGTGGCCGGCAAGCACTGCGAGTCGGGCGACGTGATCGTCCGGGGCGCCCGCCTCGACGATCCCCGGCCCGGCGACGTCCTCGTCACCCCGGCGACCGGCGCCTACGGCTACGCGATGGCCAACAACTACAACGGGGTCCCCCGGCCTCCGGTCGTCTTCTGCCGGGACGGCGTCGCCCGGCCCGTGGTCCGGCGCGAGACGCTCGAGGACCTCCACGCCCGTGATCTCTGAGGCGGGGGGCGTCCCCCCGACCGGGGGCGGCGGCGCCGGCGGCGGCCCGGAGCCGCTCGGCGTCGGCCTCCTCGGCCACGGGACGGTCGGCGGCGCGTTCGCCGTCCTGCTCGCCGACCGGGCCGACCGGATCGCCCAGCTGACCGGCCGCCGGCCCGAGCTCCGGGGGGTCCTGACCCGCAGCCGCGGCGACTTCGACGAGATCCTCGAGCGCTCGGACGTGGTCGTCGAGCTGATCGGCGGGATCGACCCGGCCCGGGAGTACGTCACCCGGGCCCTCCGCGCCGGGCGCCACGTCGTCACCGCCAACAAGCAGCTCCTCTCCCAGCACGGCGAGGAGCTCTGGGCCCTGGCCCGGGAGCACGACGTCCGGCTCGGGTTCGAAGCCGCCGTCGCCGGGGTCGTCCCGGTCGTCCGCGTCCTGCGCGAGTCCCTGGCCGGGGCCGACGTCTCCCGGATCCACGGCATCGTCAACGGGACGACCAACTTCATCCTCAGCGAGATGACCCGGGCCGGGATGAGCTACGCCGAGGCCCTCGCCGAGGCCCAGCGCCTAGGCTACGCCGAGGCCGACCCGTCCGAGGACGTCGGCGGGAGGGACGCCGCGGCCAAGATGGCGATCCTCGCCCGGCTCGCCTTCGGCACGCCCGTCCACCTCGACCAGGTCCGCTACGAGGGGATCGAGCACATCACCGTCGACGACATCGCCTACGCCCGGGACCTCGGGCTCGGGCTCAAGCTGATCGGGACGGCCGAGCGGATCGACGGCGGGATCTCGGTCCGGGTCCACCCGGCCTTCCTCTATGCCGGCCACCCCCTCGCCTCGGTCGGCGGCCCGTTCAACGCCGTCACCGTCGAGTCCGACGCCATCACCGAGATCACCATGTCCGGACCCGGGGCCGGCGGGCCCCAGACGGCGAGCGCCGTGCTCGGCGACCTGGTCAGCGCGATCACCCCCGGCGGGGCCCAGCCCGCCCTGACCGACGAGATCCCCCTGATCGACGACGTCGCCTCGGCCTTCTACCTCCACATGGAGGTCGCCGACCGCCCCGGGGTCCTCGCCCAGGTCGCGGCCATCCTCGGCGGCGAGGGCGCCTCGATCAAGTCGGTGGTCCAGAGCGGCCTCGGCGAGAACGCCCGCCTCGTGATGGTGACCCACCCCCTGCTCGAGTCGAGCCTCTTCGCCGCCCTCGCCCGGATCGCCCGGCTCGACTTCGTCCGCGCGGCCCCCCGGGCGATCCGGGTGATCGACGAGGAGTTCATCTGATGCGGAGCCTCGGCCTGATCGACCGCTACCGCGACCGGCTCCCGTTCGCCCCCGCCGATCCCATCGTCTCGCTCGGGGAGGGCGGGACGCCCCTCGTCCTCGCCGAGGCCCTCTCGACCCTCGTCGACGCCGAGGTCTACCTCAAGCTCGAGGGCCTCAACCCGACCGGCTCGTTCAAGGATCGGGGCATGACCTGCGCCGTCTCGGCCGCCGTCCGCGAGGGGGCCCGGGCGGTCATCTGCGCCTCGACCGGCAACACCGCCGCCAGCGCCGCCGCCTACGCCGCCAAGGCCGGGCTCCGCTGCGTGGTGATCGTCCCCGACGGCAAGATCGCCACCGGGAAGCTCGCCCAGGCCCTCATGCACGGGGCCCAGGTGATCGCCCTCCGCGGGAACTTCGACGAGGCCCTGACGCTCGTCCGCGAGCTCGTCACCCGCCACCCGATCGCCCTGGTCAACTCGGTCAACGAGTTCCGCCTCCAGGGGCAGAAGACCGCCGCCTTCGAGCTGCTCGAGGACCTCGACGGCCAGCTCGACGCCCTCTGCATCCCGGTCGGCAACGCCGGCAACATCACCGCCTACTGGGCCGGGTTCGTCGAGGCCGGCAGCGCCCCCCGCCTCTTCGGCTTCCAGGCCGAGGGCGCCGCCCCCCTCGTCCACGGCCACCCGATCGCCGAGCCCGAGACCGTGGCCAGCGCGATCCGGATCGGCAACCCCGCCCGCTGGGAGCAGGCGATGGGGGCGATGAGCGCCTCTCGCGGGGCGATCCGGGCGGTCAGCGACGCGGAGATCCTCGCCGCCTACCGGATGCTCGCCGCCAGCGAGGGCGTCTTCTGCGAGCCCGCCTCCGCCGCCTCGGTCGCCGGCCTCGTCAAGTACGGGGCCGACGGCGCCGGGCGGATCGCCTGCGTCCTGACCGGGCACGGCCTCAAGGATCCCCAGACCGCGCTCGAGCAGGCCGGGGCGGTCGTCCCCTGCGAGCCCGAGATCGCCGCCATCGAGCAAGTGGTGATGGGGTAGCCATGGCCCGTGGCGGCGCCGGCGCCGGCGCCCGCGGCGGTGGCGCGGGCGGGGGCGGGGGCCGGGGCGGGGGCCGGGGCTTCCGGGTCCGGGTCCCGGCGTCCTCGGCCAACCTCGGTCCCGGGTTCGACACGTTCGCCGCGGCCGTCTCCCTCCATCTCGAGGTCACCGTCCGGCGCTCCCGGCGGGGCTTTGGCGTCGCGACCGACCTCGACGTCCCCCGCGACCGGTCGAACCTCGTCGTCCGGGCCTTCGAGCGGTTGCATCCGGCCGACGGGGTCCGCTTCGAGATCCGCTCGGAGATCCCCCTGACCGGCGGCCTCGGCTCGAGTGCCGCGGCGATCGTCGCCGGGCTCCTCGCCGCCCAGGCCCTGTCCGGGGTCCAGGCCGGGATCTTCGACGCCGCCTACGAGCTCGAGGGCCACCCCGACAACGTCGCGGC
>JAXDHK010000002.1:0-5436 GCA_034664545.1 Solirubrobacteraceae bacterium | reverse complement strand
GCCGGGCGCGGGAGGAGCAGCTGACCGACTCCGCTCACCATGGCCAGGATCCCGCCGAGCGTCTCGAGGTAGAACCCCCGACCGGGGGCGGCGCTCGCATTCTCGTAGAGCCGGCCGATCACCCCGGTCGACCGGACGTCGCCGAAGTCCCCGGCGATCCCGGCGACCACGAGGCCGAGGAGACCGAGGAGGCCGACCGCGAGCATCCCCGGACGGCTGCCCCCGGCCGCGGCCGCCGTCATCCCGAGGACGGCCGCGCCCACGACGGCCAGGGCGTAGCTGTGCTGGGCATGGCCGGCCACCGACAGCTTGGTCACGGTCAGGATCCGGACCTCGTAGAGCGTCGAGAGGTCGGCCGCGATCAGGAGGACGCCCCCGATCAGGCCGCTCAAGAGGAGGGCGCCGGACAGCCGCGATCGCCGGCCCCGGCGGCCCGGGCGAGCGGAAAGGCCTCTGCTATAGTCATGCGTCGCTTCGCGGCCGGCGGCGCTCACGCGCCCGCACCCCGCCCCGGAGCCCCCCGAACCCATGGAGAACCTGAGCGCATAGCTACGCGGACTGGGCCTTGGCCCGCGGTGTGCATGGGCCCGAGGGGCCCATTTTTTTGCTCTCGTCCCGCCCCAGATCCAACCCGAAACCAGCTGACTGATGCCACGACCACGCCTCCGGACTGACTGATGCCACGAGCATTCTCCCTCTTCAACACCCGCAACATCGGCATCATGGCCCACATCGACGCCGGTAAGACGACGACGACCGAGCGCATCCTCTACTACACCGGTCGGACCTACAAGCTCGGCGAGGTCCACGAGGGCGCGGCCACCATGGACTGGATGGAGCAGGAGCAGGAGCGCGGGATCACGATCACCTCGGCCGCGACCACCTGCGAGTGGGACGGCCACCGGATCAACATCATCGACACCCCCGGCCACGTCGACTTCACCGTCGAGGTCGAGCGGTCCCTCCGGGTCCTCGACGGGGCGATCGCCCTGTTCGACTCGGTCGCCGGAGTCGAGCCCCAGTCGGAGACGGTCTGGCGCCAGGCCGACAAGTACTCGGTCCCCCGGATCGCCTACATCAACAAGATGGACCGGATCGGCTCGGACTTCGACATGGGCATCCGGACCATGATCGACCGCCTCGGCGCCCACCCCGTACCGATCCAGCTCCCGATCGGCGCCGAGTCCGACTTCGAGGGGATCATCGACCTCGTCCGGATGAAGGCCATCTATTACAAGGACGACCTCGGGGTCGAGATCGACGAGCGCGAGATCCCCGACCACCTCCTGGTCGAGGCGACCACCGCCCGGGAGCACCTGCTCGAGGAGGTCTCCCGCCACGACGACGCCCTCGTCGAGCTCCTGATCGAGGACCAGGAGATCCCCGAGGCCGTGCTCAAGCACGCGATCCGCAAGGCCACGCTCGAGATCGCCATGACCCCCGTCCTGTGCGGGTCGTCGTTCAAGAACAAAGGCGTCCAGCCCCTGCTAGACGCCGTCATCGACTACCTCCCCTCACCGCTCGACGTCCCCGCGGTCACCGGGATCGAGCCGGTCCGGGGCGACGAGAACGGCCGGGAGGCGACCCGCGGCCCCGAGGACGGGGGCCCGTTCGCGGCGCTGGCCTTCAAGATCATGGCCGACCCCTTCGTCGGCAAGCTCACCTACTTCCGGGTCTACTCCGGCAACCTGGCCTCCGGCTCCCGGGTGATGAACGCCTCGACCGGCAAGAACGAGCGGGTCGGGCGGATCCTGATGATGCACGCCAACGACCGGGAGGACGTCTCCGAGGTCTACGCCGGGGACATCGCCGCCGCCGTCGGGATCAAGCAGGTCACCACCGGCGACACCCTCTGCGACCCGGCCCACCCGATCAAGCTCGAGCAGATCATCTTCCCCGAGCCGGTGATCAAGGTCGCCGTCGAGCCGAAGACCAAGGCCGACCAGCAGAAGATGTCGGTCGCGCTCGGCCGCCTCGCCGAGGAGGACCCGACCTTCCGGGTCCAGACCAACGAGGAGACCGGCCAGACCGAGATCTCCGGGATGGGCGAGCTCCACCTCGAGGTCCTGGTCGACCGGATGCGCCGGGAGTACAAGGTCGAGGCCAACGTCGGGCGCCCCCAGGTCTCCTACCGGGAGACCGTCCGGGCCGCCGTCAAGCACATCGAGGGCAAGTTCATCCGCCAGACCGGCGGCTCGGGTCAGTTCGGGGTCGTCTACATCGACATGGAGCCCGCCCCCGGCGAGGGCTTCGACTTCATCAACAAGATCAAGGGCGGGTCGGTCCCCAGCGAGTTCATCCCCGCCGTCGAGAAGGGCTGCGAGGAGGCGCTGGTCAACGGCGTCAAGGCCGGCTACCCGATGGTCGACATCCGGGTCACCCTGGTCGACGGCAAGTACCACGACACCGACTCCTCGGAGATCGCCTTCAAGGTGGCCGGGTCGCTGGCCTTCAAGGAGGCCGCCCGCCGGGCCAAGCCGGTCCTGCTCGAGCCGATCTTCGCCGTCGAGGTCGTCGTCCCCGAGGACTTCCTCGGTGAGGTCATCGGCGACCTCTCCCGCCGGCGCGGCCGGATCGAGCGCCAGGAGCGGCGGGGCAACGCCCTCGTCGTCGGCGGCCGCGTCCCGCTCAGCGAGATGTTCGGCTACGCCACCGACCTCCGGTCCAACACCCAGGGCCGAGCGACCTACACCATGCAGTTCGAGAGCTACGACGAGGTCCCCCCGAACATCGCCGAGAAGATCGTCGAGACCCGGATGGGCGAGTCCAAGGCGGCCTAGCCGGCGGTCCCTACACTCAAGGCAAGGCCGGGTCCCGGAGGCGGAGTGCCCCGGGGCCGAGCAATTTGAGAGTATTCCCAGGTTCGCCTACATACGGCGGGCCCAAACTTCAAGTCAGAGGAGCAATTCAAGGTGGGAAAGGCGAAGTTCGAGCGCGATAAGACGCACGTCAACGTCGGCACGATCGGTCACATCGACCATGGCAAGACGACGCTTACCGCGGCGATCACCCACGTGCTGGCCGAGAAGTCCGGCGGCGAGGCCAAGAGCTTCGAGGAGATCGACAACGCTCCGGAGGAGAAGGAGCGCGGGATCACGATCGCCACCTCCCACGTCGAGTACTCGACCGAGAACCGCCACTACGCCCACGTCGACTGCCCCGGGCACGCCGACTACGTCAAGAACATGATCACCGGGGCCGCCCAGATGGACGGCGCCATCCTCGTGGTCTCGGCGGCCGACGGCCCGATGCCCCAGACCCGCGAGCACATCCTCCTCGCCCGGCAGGTCGGCGTCCCCTACATCGTCGTGTTCCTCAACAAGGCCGACATGGTCGACGACGAGGAGCTCCTCGAGCTCGTCGAGGTCGAGGTCCGCGAGCTGCTCTCGATCTACGACTACCCGGGCGACGACATCCCCTTCATCACCGGCTCGGCCCTCAAGGCCCTCGACGGCGACGAGGATGCCAAGGGCAAGATCCTCGAGCTGGCCGACGCCCTCGACACCTACATCCCCGACCCGGTCCGCGAGCTCGACAAGCCGTTCCTCATGCCCGTCGAGGACGTCTTCTCGATCACCGGCCGCGGGACCGTCGCCACCGGACGCATCGAGCAGGGCGTCGTCAACACAGGCGACCGGGTCGAGATCGTCGGGGTCAGGCCGACCCAGACGACGGTGGTCACCGGCGTCGAGATGTTCCGCAAGATCCTCGATCGCGGCGAGGCCGGCGACAACGTCGGCTGCCTCCTGCGCGGGACCAAGCGGGAGGAGATCGAGCGCGGCCAGGTGCTCTGCAAGCCGGGTTCGATCACTCCGCACACGCATTTCAAGAGCGAGGTCTACGTGCTCAAGAAGGAGGAGGGCGGACGTCACACCCCCTTCTTCACCGGCTACCGGCCCCAGTTCTACTTCCGCACCACCGACGTGACCGGCGCCGCCCATCTTCCCGAGGGCGTCGAGATGGTCATGCCCGGCGACAACGTCCAGATGGAGATCGAGCTGATCGCCCCGATCGCGATGGATGCAGGGCTCCGCTTCGCGATCCGCGAGGGTGGCCGTACGGTCGGGTCGGGCGTCGTGACCGAGGTCATCAAGTAGTCAGCGAATCGCGCCACTGGGCGCAGGCAAGACAGATACGACGAGGTACCGGCCGCCCGAGTTGAGCGGTCCGGGGCGAGCGGCCCCCAAAGCGGGGGCGCTCGTCACGCGCCCACCCAGCGCGCGGCAGGTCAACCCCCAAACATCAGCAGATCCACAGGACGACACAGAGAGCAGCGAGCGGCCCAATGGCCACCACCCCACAGAACAAGATCCGCATAAGGCTGAAGGCCTACGACACCCAGGCGATCGAGACGGCCGCCAAGGAGATCGTCGACACGGCCACCCGGACCGGCGCCACCGTCTCCGGGCCGGTGCCCCTGCCGACCGAGAAGAACGTCTACTGCGTGATCCGCTCGCCCTTCAAGGACAAGGACTCCCGCGAGCACTTCGAGATCCGCACCCACAAGCGCCTGATCGACATCCACCAGCCCACCCCCAAGACGGTCGACTCGCTCCAGCGCCTCGACCATCTCCCGGCCGGCGTCGACATCGAGATCCGCCTCGCCACATGAGCGCCATCCTCGCCAGGAAGCTCGGCATGACCCAGGTCTTCCAGGAGGACGGCTCGGTCGCCCGGGTCACCGTCCTCGAGGCCGGTCCGTGCCCGGTGACCGGGATTCGGACCCACGAGCGCGACGGCTACGAGGCCGTCCAGCTGGCCTACGGCCAGACCAAGGAGAAGCACCTGACCCGGGCCGAGCTCGGCCACCTCAAGCGGGCCGACGCCCCCCCGATGCGCCATCTCGTCGAGTTCCGCGACGAGGCCGGCGAGCTCCTGATGGGCGATTCGGTCACCGTCGAGGCCTTCGCCCCCGGCCAGCGGGTCAAGATCTCCGGCATCTCCAAGGGCAAGGGCTTCGCCGGGACGATCAAGCGCCACAACTTCGCCAGCGGCCCCAAGTCCCACGGGTCCCACAACGTCCGGGCCCCCGGCTCGGTCGGGGCCTCGGCCACCCCGTCCCGGGTGTTCAAGGGCATCCGCGGCCCCGGCCAGATGGGCAACAAGCGCGTGACCCAGAAGGGCCTCGAGATCGTCGAGATCCGCCCCGAGGAGAACCTCATGCTCGTCCGGGGCTCGGTCCCCGGCCCCCGCAACGGCTACGTCGAGGTCCGGACCGATGCCTGACGCCCCCGTCCTCGGCGCCCCGGCGGCCCGGTCGGTCCCCCTCGACGACGCCGCCTTCAGCGCCCGCTTCAACGGACCCCTCGTCCACGAGTCGGTCCGGGCCGAGCTGAACGCCCGCCGGCGCGGAACCGCCTCGACCAAGACCCGGGGCAAGGTCTCCGGGGGTGGGGCCAAGCCCTGGCGCCAGAAGGGCACCGGCCGGGCCCGGGC
>JAXDHK010000001.1:0-7457 GCA_034664545.1 Solirubrobacteraceae bacterium | reverse complement strand
CGAGCTCGTCCCTGACCCCGGTCGCCGCAGACGAGTTCGTCTCTGACCCCGGTCGTCGCGGACGATCACGACCCCGGAACGCGGCCGCCCCGACGCGGTCGGCGGTCAGGCGTCGGCGGCGTGCCTGGCCCGTGTCGCCGCCTGCTGGTCCTCGAGGGCGCACATGAGGCAGCGGGTGGCCGCGACCTGGGCGACGATGTGGGCGGTATCGGCGCCGGCTTCGACCAGGCGAAGCTCGACGTTGCGCTTGGCGACCGCACACGGGAAGCAGTCCACGCGAGCGAGTCCCTACTCGGCGGGAAGCGCCGTGGTGGCCCGGTCGGCGATCGCCCGGATCTCGTCGTCGTCGAGCCAGACGAAGCGCTGGCCGGCGATGAGGAGGGCCGTGGCGAGCAGGGGAGCGGCGAGGGCGTACCAGCGGAGCGTGTGATCCCGGGCGCGATCGACGATGATCCGCCGCTGCTTGGGGGTGATGAACGACTCGAGCGTGGTCCCGCTCCCGACCCGGTAGACGACGAGGTAGAGCTGGCGGAAGGAGAGGGGCTGGCCGTCGTGGAGCCGGGGGGCCCGGGAGCCCCAGTACTCGTCGGCCTCGGCCGCGCGCTCGATCAGCGGGGGGAGGCGGGTGGCCTTCTCGGCGACGGCGACCTCGTCGTCGGTGAGGACCGACGCCTCGAAGGCGAGGCCCTCCCGGTGGAGCTCGAGCATCTGGGCGCCGGCGTCGTCGATCCAGCGCTGGTGGCGCTGGTCGGGGTTGATCGCGATCCAGGCGAAGGCGACGACCTGCTCGTAGAGGGAGCGGAGCGTCTCCTGGGCGTCGGCGTCGCGCCGGGCGGCCATGAGGTCGAGCAGGCTCTCGACGGTGTCGCACATGCGCACGAGGGAAGCCGATCCGAAGATGGCCCACCAGGTCTCGCCGGCGTAGAAGCGCATCGGGAGCTGGCGCCGGACGATGGCGACGAGGCCCGCCGCGGCATCGCCGATCTGGTCGGGCGCGGGGAATGCCTCGTCGTCGCTCACGTCCCCGAGCCTATCGGCTGGCCGGCTTTGCCGAGGTGCGACGGCGCCGCGGTCATGGGGCTCGGCCGGCGTCCCGGTCCGGCTGGCGGGGGCGCTCGCCTCCGAGCGCCGTGGCCAGGAGCCCGAGCGCCTGGTCGCGCGACCGGGCGGTGACCGCCGCGACGAGGGCCGCCTCCCAGGCGGCGGGCGCGGGCACGCTGGGAACCCGGATCTCCAACCGGGGGAGGATCTCGGACGGGTCGGCGTGGCCGGCCAGCGCCCGGGCGCGCTCCTCGGCGGCGGCGTGCTGGACGCGCAGGAGGGGAGTGCGCCCGGGTCCGGCGCAGTCGGCGAGGACCCGCTCGGCGGTCGGCGGGCAGGCGAGCCGGGCACACCGCTCCCAGCCGATCGTGGCACCGCCGTCGAGGAGGACCTGGCGGAGCATGCGCCAACCCGTGTGCTGGTCCTCGCACCGGCGCACGAGGAACCGGGCGAGCTCCGCCGCCAGCCGGCGGTCCTCGTCGGCCGGGGCGGCCGCCCGGAGGTCGAGGATCCGGAGCGACTCGGCGACCCTCCGGCCGTCGCGGACGGCATGGGTCAACTCGGCGCTCGACCGCCGGCGAGGAGCCCGGGGGTTCGGGTCGTCGGGGTGGTGGTCGCCCGGGCGGCGGTCGTCGGGGTCGGGCGCGGCCGGCTCGGAGCCCGTCGGGTCGGGGACGTCGGTGTCGATCCCCGTCACGGTAGAGCGCCTATCCTGGCCGGGCCTTGCGCTTCGAGCCGACCAGCGCCGATCGATCGCCGGCCACCGAGCTGGTGGCGGCGATGATCGAGGAGCTCGAGCCGCATTACGGCCGGATCGACGTGCCCGAGGCCCCGAGCGCGACGCCGGCCGAGATGAGCCCGCCCGGGGGAGCGTTCCTCGTCGGCTTCGACGGGGACCGGCCGGTCTGCTGCGGGGGGGTCAAGGGCCTCTCGGACGAGGCGTGCGAGATCAAGCGGATGTACGTCGTCCCCGACGCCCGGGGTCGAGGCGTGGCCGGGGTCCTGCTCGGCGCCCTGGAGGACGTCGCCCGGGGGCTCGGGTACCGGGTCGCCCGGCTCGACACGGGAGCGGCACAGCCCCACGCCCAGCGCATCTACGAGGCGGCGGGCTATCGGGGGGTCGAGAACTTCAACGACAACCCGTTCGCCAGCTTCTGGGGTGAGAAGCGCCTCGGGGAGCCCACCGTCTAACCTGGGAGGACACGCGCGCCGGTTCGGCGCCGTTCCAGGGTGCCGGCGGCTGTCTCAACGCCGCGGGACGCCTTCCACCCGTTCAGGAGGAATCACATGCCAGTCATCACCCGGTCCGCGCTCGATGCCAGCCCGCTCGCCGACCTTCACGCCCTCGCCTCGACTCTCGGCATCGACGGGTTTCGCCGTCTGCGCAAGGCCGAGCTCGCCGACGCGATCCTCGCCCGCCAGGGAGGTGGCGGGGAGGAGGACACCGCCGTGATCGATCCCCCGGTCAAGGCCCCGCGGGCTCCCCGCCGGCGCCGCAGCGCCGCGGCCAGGACCGAGGCGGCCGACGAGGCGCCGGCGGCCGCGGAGCCCGAGGACGCCCCGGCCGCGGTCGAGCCCGACGACGACGGGGAGCCGGCCCCCCGTCCGACCCGCTCACGCCGGTCGAGCCGCCCCCGCCGAGAGGTCGAGGAGCCGCGGGCGGCCGCCGTCGTCGAGGAGGCGCCGGCCGAGTCCCCCGAGTCGCCCGAGGCGCCCGAGTCCGGAGACCAGGCGAGCGTCGAGGGGGTCGTCGAGCTCCTGTCCAACGGATCGGGGTTCCTGCGCGTCTCCCCGCCGGACCCGTCCGATGACGACGTGTACATCTCCGCGGCCCAGGCCCGGCGGTGCGAGCTCGTATCCGGGGATCGGGTGGCCGGGCCGGTCCGGCGGGCCCGGCGCTCCGAGCGCCACCCGTCGCTGATCCGGGTCGAGACGATCAACGGGGTCGCGGCCGACGAGGCCGTCCGGGGGACCCGGCTCGAGGATCTCGACGCCGACTTCCCGACCGTGGTGCTACCGCTGGGTGACGACGACCCGACGCTGGCCGCGATCGGCTTCTACGCGCCGATCGGCCGGGGATCCCGGGTGGTCCTCGCCGGGGGGCCCCGGTCGGGCAAGACCGAGGCGATCAAGCGCCTGGCCGGGGCGCTCGCCGCGATCTCGGACCTCGAGCTCGAGGTGCTGCTCGTCGGGGTCAGGCCCGAGGAGCTCAGCGAGTGGAAGGAGTCGGCGATCGCCACGGTCAGCGGGCTCAGCTTCGCCGCCGCCGGGGAGGCTCAGGGCGGAGCGGTCGAGCAGGCGATCGAGCGGGGCCGCCGGATCGCCGCCCGGGGCGGCGATGCCGTGCTTCTCATCGACACCATCCAGGGACTTCCGTCGTCGGTGGCCCGCCGGGCGCTCGCCGCTGCCCGGAAGGTCCGGGACGGGGGTTCGCTGACCGTGGTCGCCACGGCCGAGCGTCCCCAGGGCGGCGAGACGAGCGTCGTCGTCTTCGACGCCGACCGGGTCGCCCGGGGCCAGCTCCCGGCGGTCGATCCGATCGCCAGCGGAACGATCCGGGCCGAGCTCCTCGTCGGCCTCGACGGCTACCAGGCGATCGCCAAGGCGCGGGCGAAGCTCTGAGCCGGGTGATGTGGGGCGCGCGCTGAGGTTGACCCTCAACGCGTGCCCCGGCCACCCGCGCCGCCGCTCGCGGGACTTCAGCCGGCTCCTACCTACCTAGGGTCGGTAGGCGACCCGGCCCCACGAGGGCTCGGGCGCCAGCTCGATCGGCTCTCCGCCGCGGTCGGGCTGGACGTACTCGAAGTTGTGCGTCTGGTCGCAGAAGGCGAGCTCGAGCTCTCCCTCGTTGACACGCTGGTCGAGCCAGGCGCCCCGGAAGACGAGGCGGCGCAGCCAGTGGACGAGGGAGCGCTCGGCTGGACCGACGAGCTCGGGCCAGCAGTCGTTGACGTGCTCGCCGAGGGCCGAGGCCGGATCCTGGATCTCGCCGTTGACGGCGAGGTTGACCAGATCCTCGAGCTCGGGCTCGTCGAGACGGCCGTCGACGAATCCGAGCCGGAGGGCCGCCTGCTCGCACCGCTCGCCGAAATCGCCCTCGTTGAAGGTGAAGCGCAGCTCCCCATACTCCAGGACGAAGTCTTCACCAGAGTTGTAGTTTCCGCGGCGGGCAGTATCCATAAGGGGCCCGTGGGGCCGTCGGCATCATAAGCGGGATTCCTGCCGCCCCCCGCGATCTGCACGTTATCTTTCAACCGGCGCCGGGGGCCTCGTCGGGGGCCATTGACAGCCGCCGGCGACCGGGGTAGCTTGAGCGCTTCGGTGTGTGGTGGGGGTCGGTGCCCAGCGGCCCCACGGCGACGGTGGGGACGGTGTGACTATGAGGAAGCGGATCATCCTGGCGGCTCTCGGGAGCCTGGTCGTGGCGATCGCCATCGTCGAGCTGAGCGGCTCGGCCACCGTCGCCCGGGCCCTGGACTACGGCCACCTCAACCAGATCCAGCGGCGGATCCTCTCGGGGTTCGCGGCGAGCGAGCTCCAGGGCCAGCGCGTCCCGGCGACCGCGCGGCCGGCGGCCGGCCTCCTGAGTCCGGCGCCCCTCCTCGACAACTACTTCCCGCTCGGCACGGGCGAGTGCTCCCAGAATCTGGGCCTGGCGAACGTCAAGGTCAACCAGAACTGCCTGAACCTGACCGATTCGGACCTCCAGGGCCGGGGGCAGGCGCAGAACGAGACCTCGATCGCCCAGGATCCGTCCCAGCCGACCCACCTCGTGGCCAGCTACAACGACTACCGCCGGGGCGACGGACAGTGCGGAGCGTCGTGGAGCATCGACGGCGGGAGCCACTGGAACGACACGTCGGTGCCGATGTCGTTCACCCGGGGAACGCCGACCTTCGGGTCCGATCGCCAGTACTGGCAGGCCGGCGGGGACACGTCGGTGGCCTGGGACACCAAGGGCAACGCCTACCTCTCCTGCCAGGTCTTCAACCGGGGGGCGCCCCCGACCTCGAGCCCGGACGTGTCGAGCGCGTTCTACGTCTTTCGGTCGACCCAGAACCACGGAGCCTCGTGGAACTTCCCGGGCCGTCCGGTGGCCGAGAGCGCCGACAACGGCCTGGGCGCCGTCAAGCCGTTCGAGGACAAGCAGCTGATCGCGGTCGACAACCACAAGGGCAGCCCCTTCCAGGACCGGATCTACGTCTCCTGGACGGAGTTCGCCCCCGACGGAAGCGCCTACATCTGGGAGGCCTACTCCGCCGACTACGGTGAGCACTTCAGCCCGCGCCACCTGGTGAGCACCACCAGCGCGGCGCTGTGCCCGAACATCTTCGGCGCCGGGACCCCGAACGGGCGCTGCAACGAGAACCAGTTCTCACAGCCGTTCACCGGTCCGGATGGGGCGCTCTACATCGCCTATGACAACTTCAACGCCCAGGGCACGAAGCCGGCCGGCGACGGTGGAGGCGACGTCGGCGGAGACGCCGTCGTCGCCGGAGAGAACCGCTACCAGGTGCTGCTCGCCAAGTCGACCAACGGGGGGAACAGCTTTGGCCCGCCGGTGAAGATCGCCAACTACTACGACCTGCCCGACTGCGCGACCTACCAGGCCGGGCTGGATCCCGGGCGGTCGTGCGTCCCGGAGAAGGGGTCGACGGCCAACTCGATCTTCCGGGCGACCAACTACCCGGTCGGCGCGGTCAACCCGAGCAACCCACGCCAGGTGGCGGTGACCTTCGGCTCCTACATCAATGCCCACTCCAAGGAGAGCAACGGCTGCAAGCCGGCCGGGTTCACCACCGATACGGGCATCCCGCTCTACCAGGGCGTCAAGACCCCGGGTGCCTGCAACAACGACATCCTGATCAGCGTCTCGAACGACGGGGGGGCGACCTTCACGGGGACGACCACCGACCCGCGCGCGCTGACCAGCGTCAACCAGGCCCCGGGCCAGGCTACGAGCGACCAGTTCTTCCAGTGGGCCGACTTCACGCGGTCGGGATCGCTCGCGGTCTCCTACTACGACCGCCAGTACGGCAGCGACGAGACGACCGGGTCCTCGGACGAGAGCATCTCCGGGTCGCGTGACCTCGTCAGGTTCGGGACCTTGCGGGTGACCTCGTCGTCGATGCCGCCGCCGACGCAGTTCGAGGGGGTCTTCTACGGAGACTACGCCGGGCTCTCGGCCCTCGACATCGCCCACCCGTTCTGGTCGGACACCCGTAACCCGGACCTGTTCCTCTGCCCGGGGACCGGGACGCCGACCGCGGCTCCCGCCGTGTGCACCGGCCCGGCTCGGAACGCGGCGACGGCCAACGACCAGGACGCGTTCACCGCGATTACCGGGGTCCCGATCGGCTGACCCCGGCGGGGACGGACGCGGCCGGGACAGATCCCGGCCGCGTGCGCCCCGCCGATCCGGACGGGGACGAGCGGGACGCGACGGCTTCGAGGCGAGCCGCGACCCGAGCCGCGCTCGGCAAGAACGCGCCCGAGTCCGACGGGTGGGACGCGGCTTGCGCCGCGGGGGCTTTCGGTTGCGCGGAGCGAGAAGCGCCCGAATGCCCGCAACCACGGGCTTTGGGGGGCGAGACGGGTCGCTTGGTGGCCGGTGGTGGGGGAAAGTGTGCAAATCGAGTTGCTAAGTGGAGGAAAGTGGGGTAGCTTCGGCGCCACCGAACCGGGGTGGAGGGGCTCCTCCCACTCCTCCACCTCGGTTCGACCTTCTCTGGACCCACCCGATGGCCTTCCGCGGAACTTTCGACTACACCCTCGACGCCAAGAACCGGTTGACGATCCCGGCCAAGTTCCGCTCGACGTTCGAGGACGGGCTCGTCCTCGCCCTCCGCCACGACACCGGGAGCTGCATCTCGGTCTGGCGGCCGGACGAGTTCGACGCCTACGTCGACACCATCCTCTCGAGCTTCCACCCCCTGTCGGGGGAGTACGCCACGGTCAACCGCTTCTACAACTCGAACTCCCACGAGATCGAGCTGGACAGCGCCGGGCGGGCGGGGGTCCCGACCAAGCTGATCGAGCAGACCGGGCTGGGCAAGGAGGTCGTGATCACCGGGGCGGGCCAGTGCCTCGAGGTCTGGGACCGGACCGCCTGGGGCGAGCACAACGGGACGCTGGCGGCCGCCGTCAAACGAATCACCGCGCAACTTGGCCATCCTGCTTGACATGACCATCACGCACGTCCCGGTCCTGGCCGGTGAGCTGATCGAGATGCTCGATCCCTCGGCCGGGCAGACCGCCGTCGACTGCACGCTGGGTGGGGCCGGCCACGCCCGCCTGGTCGCCGACCGGCTCGGGCCGGGGGGGACCCTGATCGGGATCGATCGGGATCCGGGGGCGGCCGAGCGCTTCGACGCCCTGGCCCGGGAGGTCTCGTGCGCGACCCGGTTCATCCGGGC